>CAJKFZ010000041.1 GCA_905199285.1 uncultured Ruminococcus sp. | reverse complement strand
ATCTTAAGATATTCGATGTTTATTTCCTGTTCTGCTTTGATTTTAGTAAAATATTTCAAAGCTGCCAGAACGAGCTTGTCTCTATAAGATTTCGGAGCGTACCCTTTCAATCTTCTTGCGCATTCTCTGCCCTTTTCTTCAAGGGAATAAAATTCAGTTCCGGAATCATCTTTTGAAACCGAAACAAGTGAATTTTTTATCAGATAGTCAATAGAATCCTGATAATCAAAGAAATTTACCACACCCGTTCCAATAGCTATGTCATAAAGATGCTCGGTTTCAACAGGCTTATTTATTTTATTAAGCAAATAACAAAGCAGAATATTCAGCGTTGGAACGTCTTTAATTTCAACATCCGCCATTTCAGCCATTTTCATTATATTTTCATCCTGCATAATATCACCTTAACAGAAATTGGGATAGTCGATCATATGAGAAAGAAGAGCAATATTCACTGCCGCTTCAATGCATGGAACAGCTTTTGGAACTAAACACGGATCAATATTAATTTTAGATTCCGCATTCTTACTTTTTGAAGTGAATGCAGGTTTAATAGCTACATTCAGTTTTATTGGCATTCCGGACGAAATACCGCCAAGAATTCCACCGTGATTATTGGTTTTGGTTACAGTATATCCACGGTCGTCAACATAGAATTCATCGTTATTCTGGCTTCCTATCATACGGGAAGCATTAAATCCTGCACCGAACTCCAGTCCGGATACTCCCGGAATACCGAAAATGATCTGAGCAATATTATTCTCAAGACCGTCGAAAATTGGCGCTCCTATTCCGGCAGGAACGTTAACGGCTGCGCATTCAATCACACCGCCGAGTGATTCTCCGGATGCTTCAGCTCGTTTAATATCATCAATCATAAGCCAGCCTTTTCTGTCGTTTATAACCGGAAAATTTTTGCGCCTTATGCTGATAATAGCGTCTCTGGAAACCTTTACAGGATCAAACGGATTATCTTTTATATTATGGATGCGATAAATATGTGCTCCGGTATAAATTCCTCTTCTTTCAAGTATCTGACCGCAAATCGCTCCGGCAAAACAAAGCGGAACAGTCAGCCTTTCCGAAAAATTACATTTTTCACGAACATCGTCAAATCCTCTGTAACGAACAGCTCCGGTATAATCCGCATTTCCGATACGGGATACCCTGTCATGCTCCGAATGCTGCGGAGCAATTCTTTCATTATTCTGAAGAAATGCACAAAGCGGCGAACCTGTCGTGCGATCATTCTGGATTCCCGACATTATATGCGGAACTGTGTTTTCATATTTTCTGCGACTTCCGATATTTTTGGGAATTCTTCTTGCCATGAAAGCCGCAAGCTCGTCCGCATTTATATATTCTCCAGCCGGAAGATTATCTATTGTAACGCCTATTGCTGAGCCTTGAGCCTCGCCGAATATTGAAATTGATATTCTGTTATTCCAGAACGATGACATTAGCATTACCTCCGAGCTGTTTATAGTCTTTAAAGAAATCGGGATACGATTTTTCAGCGGATTCTGCGCCCTTGATAATCATTTCGCCATCAATTCTCGACGCTGCAATAGCCGCAGCCATAACTATTCTATGATCCCCGAAACTATCAACAACTCCACCATGCATATTTCCAGTTGGACGAATAATAAGTCCATCATCTGTAACCTCAACATCACCACCGAGATCATTAAGAAGAGCTGCGGTTGTTTCAAGTCTGTTACTTTCCTTGATTTTAAGTCTTTTAGCGTTGTAAATCACAGATTCTCCGCTTCCGAAAGCTCCTAAAACAGCCAGAATAGGCACAAGATCAGGAATATCAGAGCAATCGACTTTATACGAACTTATATTTCCATTATAACACACTTCATTTATAATATCAAGGATTTTTTTGTCGCCTTGAACACTGTTTTCGTTAAGATTTCCAAGTTCAACCTCCGAGCCAAGCGCATTTGCAACATAAAAAAATGCTGCCTGAGAATAATCTCCCTCTATTTTTTCATCATGAGGAGTATATTTCTGTCCGCCCGGAATCATAAATCCGTTTTCATTTTCTTCGACGAAAATTCCAAAACGACGGAGTATATCTATCGTTATATCGACATACGGACGTGATTCAAGGTGCGATGTAAGAACGATCTGCGAATCCTCTTCAAGAAGGGGAAGAGCAAAAATCAGTCCTGTAACAAACTGCGAGGAAACATCGCCTTCGATTTCATATTTGCCTCCCTGAAGTTTTCCTGTTATTTTATATGGCATTTCTCCGCTTACAAATTCAACACCGTTTTTGGACAGTTCACGCTTATAAATATCTATCGGACGTTCCGGAAGCCTGCCTCTGCCCTGAAATTCAGAATCAGCGCCCAAAGCGGCTGCTATTGGTATAACAAACCGAAGTGTAGAACCGCTTTCATTGCAATCGATAACAGCATTTTTACAAGGATTTTTGATACCGTTTACAGTAACGATATCACCGTTTACTTCAAAAGAAGCGCCCAAAGCAGACATAGCATCGATAGTCGCTTTTATGTCCTTAGACATACTTACTCCGCTGAGAATTGAAGTTCCCTCAGCAAGAGCAGCGCAGATAATTGCCCTGTGAGCGCAGCTTTTTGAAGCAGGGATATCAAGTCTGCCCTTGAGAAAAGACGGTTTGATAAGCATATCCATTATTTATCCCTCCATAAGACGGCTGAATTCGCCGACAGTAACCTTTTTTATCTCCGCCTTGCCAATAGTATTGCAGATTATATAGCTGAGATTTCCCGATTCACGCTTTTTGTCCTTAGAACAGTATGGAAGAAGCTCGCTCATAGGAATATCGGTTCCAACAGGCAGACAATACTGCATAACACATTTTTTAAGACGCTCCGCAAGTTCATTTGAAGCAAGCTTTTCAGTGATGATACACATTCCTGCCGCTACGCCCATTCCGTGGGTATAATCGGTATAATTATGCCATCCTTCAAGAGCGTGACCGATAGTATGTCCGAAATTAAGTATCATACGCTCTCCCCTGTCGAATTCATCGTTCTCGACAACGTCACGCTTTATGTCAATACAAGTGTAAACGATCTCGTCCATAACCCCGTGAATATTATCACGGTTATGAGCTTCGATAAGCTCAAAGAGCTTTTCATCACGGATCATACCGTATTTTATAGCCTCAGCCATACCGTCAGAGAGAATCTCAGGAGTAAGAGTTTTCAGCGTATCGCTGTCACAGATAACGAGTGAAGGCTGATTGAAAGCTCCGACAAGATTTTTTCCGCCCTTTATATCAATGGCAGTTTTTCCGCCGACTGATGAATCGATCTGTGCAAGAAGAGTTGTGGGGATCTGTACAAAATCGACTCCCCTTAAATAAGACGCAGCGGCAAACCCTGTTATATCGCCGACTACTCCTCCTCCAAGAGCAATGATTATGTCGCTTCTTGTAATTTCAGAATCGCAGAGAAAATCGAGTATCTCGCCGAACGTTGCAAGACATTTAGACTGCTCTCCGTTCGGAAAGGTGAACGTACTGCATTCAAAGCCGTTTTTTTCCAAAGAATCAATAACCGTTCTGCCGTAAAGCTTTCCGACAATATCGTCAGTTATAATAGCGGCTCTGCCTGATTTTGTGATATTTCTGATATATTCGCCGCATTTATTTATACCGCCTCGTTCAATAATAACTTCATATGGACGGCTTGTTTTCACATTAATACTTTTCATTGCTAAAACCTCCGGTACAGAAAAAGCCGCCGATAAGCAGCGGCTTTATACTCGTTATCTTGCTTTTTCTTATGTAACTGTTTATGAAACAGTGTACAGAATCTGCGCCTTTTCGAGAGCCTCGATAAGTTCTTCCATCGTATCCTGATATGCGTTGTCATCAGTGATCCTGACGCTGACATTTCCCTTCATTGCCTTTATCTCAGCAACAAAATCGTCTATCTCAATTTTTCCGTTATCATAGATATACTGATTTCCAAGAACGGCAATATCTATTATTACATCCTCTTCAGGTTCATCTTTGTCATCAACAGAATCAGAAGCGGAAGTACCGCTTGTTCCGCTGCCTTTTTCGTCACCAAACAAACCAAATCCGAAATGCTTCATCAGATATATGATCAATGCGATAATTATGATAAGAAGAAGCAGTCCCCATATACATCCGCTTTTCTTTTTTACAACTTTCTGCGGAGGCGGTGGTGGCGGTGTGGGTGGATTTCCGCAATGTTTATGTGCGTGTTTTTCTTTTGATTTTGACATATCAATTCAAATCCTTTCGCTCTGCGGTATTAATGTAGGCGCAGTAGAAGTTTTTGTACTCATCCCTTACAGCATCAATAGCAGCATTTACAGTTTTAACGTCTTTATAAAGCGAAGTGCTTCCGTCATAAATAAAAACGCAAAGTATAACATCGTCCTCATTAAGACCGGCTTTTTCAAGAGAATCAATTATACATCCACTTATTTCTGTTTCGGAGGCAATCGAAACGCTTCCGAGATGTTCATCGGAATTATAAACATAAAGTTTTCCGTCCGTATCATACTCTATATCCAAGGTGATGAGTTTTCCCTGTTCATACCCTATAAGAGCTTCCTGATTAGCAGCCGCATCCTTATTAAGATTTTCAGCCGCATTCCATTTTTTTACAAGCTCAGCATTTTTTTCAATAAGCCTGTCCAGTTCATTCTGTGTATCTTCAAGCTGCTGCTGTGCCGCAGCGGTCTGCTTCTCCGCATCCGCCATTGCCGATTCGCTGTCTTCCTGAACATTCATCATAACCCAGAAAAGCATTATCAGAATAACATCCAGCAGAGCAGTAAGCTCGATAACTATTCCTTTACTTTTACGATAACCGTTCATACTTTATCATCCAATGAAGCGAGCAGATTGTTTATAATATCATAATCAGAATTTTTTACAGAAACAGCATTTTTTTCTTCCGTCGATATTTTTGGGGCATCAGTTTCACGCTGATAAGCATTCTTTATAACGTTATATTCATTTTTTTGAATAGTCGGTCTTTCCGAAAAATTATTTCTTTCAAGATAAAGCGCAACACTTTTTTCGTTGTCCTCAATTTTAGCCGAGATCACTCCATCAAGGAACTTGAAAACAATAGCGAAAACCAATCCCCAGAATGTAGAGGTCAGAGCTCCGTAAAAATTACCGGTAACATCAGAAGTATCGGCAACAAGTCCGAGAAGTGAAACTACCGTTCCAAGAATTCCCAGAAGAGGAAAAATTCCGGTAAGATTCACAAAAATTGAATAAAGTTTTCCGGTATGATTTCTCATTGTAACAACTTCGGTTTCACGCAGACCGGACATATCGCTGTCGGCTTCTTTGCTTGAAAGTCTGCCGTCAGGAACAAAAACGGTAAGGTGCATTTTTTTATAAAGATTATCCGCCGATCGGTGAAGGCAGAAAAAGACTATTCCTGTCACAACAGCCGTAATTGCAATAATAAGATCATAACCCCAGAAATTCATAAAAATAACCGAGATAAAATTTTCCATTCAGGATTCCTCCCTTAATGAATATAATATCATATCCAGCAGAAAAATGCAAGGGTTTTTTGTATTTTTTCCACAGCGGTATTAACTTTTTTAAAAATAAAAAAGGGGAACGCTGTTCCCCCCACAAACCCTGAAATTATCCAACCGTAACGTAATCTACTATTTCTGCAACTTCACTTTGTTCAAGCTCTTCGATGTAAAGCAGTTCATAAACATGACTGTAACCGCCGATTGCTTCTCTGAGCCATATAATTCTTTCAGCAATTTCATCGGTAACATATGGCAGAAGCTTTAATTCTTCCGTATCGGCAGTATTGATATTTATGGGAGCAACATCTTCAAGACTTACTTGATAAGAATCCGTAACCTCTTCTTCCGTCTCAGGTTCAGGCTCCGGATCAGTATAAATATCGCTCTCAGGTTCACTTTCATGATCTTGATGTGTAGTGTAATCCGGGTTTTCGACGTAAATATAATTTTTTATATTTTCAAAAATCCCCTCGCCTATTCCGGAAACAAGCATTATCTCTTCAATATTGTTAAAATTTCCGTTTTTCAAGCGATAATCAATAATTGCCTCCGACAGAACCGGACCGATTCCCTTCAGTTTTACAAGTTCGTCAGCGCCGGCTGTGTTTATATTTATGTAGATTTCATCGCTTTCAGCAGCAGTGGATGTAACTGCGATAGTTGACGGAGAGACCGTATGCGTTTCAGAAACATCCGTTGTTGTAGAAACTTCCGGAATTTCAGTTTCTTGAATCGCATCAGTCATATAAACCTCGGAATGGCTGCTGTTTTCAATTACTCTTATCTCATGTTTTATATCGTTTTCTTTTATGGCCATTGCAACAGCTGTTGATATAATGATAATGCCGGCAAGAAGCAAGGCAAAGGGTTCTTTTTTATTCATATCTGTTAAAATTTATGATTTTCCGTTTTTCTTTAATTGGGATGACATTTTTTCATTTCTTTGAATTCATACATTGCCATAGGAACTGCTACAATTGCTGAAAGAACATCGGCGATCGGTCCGGTATATAAGATTCCGTCTATTTTGAAGAAGAGCGGAAGAACCAGAAGTATCGGAACAAAAAAGATGATCTGTCTTGTAAGCGAAAGGAAAACACCCTTTATTGATTTTCCTATGGATGTAAAAAACGTGGACGTTATGGGCTGAATACAGTTTAACCATGTGAAGAAAAGGAATATCCTGAAAAATTTCACTCCGAAATCATAATACGTTTCACTTCCGCTTCCGAAAAGCATAAGAATCTGCTTTGGAAATGCCTGGAATAGTATAAATGCTAGAATCGAAATTACTGCGCCTGTCTTTACAGCAAGCCAATATGCTTCTTTAACACGTCCGAAATTGCGTGCACCGTAATTGTAGCTTTCGATCGGCTGGGTTCCCTGAGCAAGTCCTATTACTATCGAAAAGACGATCATGTTTACCTTCATAATTATTCCGGCAACAGCTATCGGCTCGTCCGCACCGTATTCAGAAAGACTTCCATAATGTTTGAGCGAATTATTGAGAACAACCTGAACTACTCCTATAGCTATCTGATTGAAAAATGAAGCCATACCTATCATAGCGACTCTTTTGATGCTGCTGCCATTCGGGATATAGTGCTTTTTCTCAAGCTTTACTGTTTTAAATTTAAACATATATACGATAACGATAACAGCCGATACAAACTGTCCGATAACCGTAGCAGCAGCGGCGCCTGCCATTCCCCAGTCAAAAGCAAGAACGAATACTGCATCAAGAACTGTATTGATAACCGCTCCCGCAATATTGCAGATCATAGTCATATGAGGACTGCCGTCGGCTCTTATAAGATGTCCGCCGCCTGTAGCAAGAAGCAGAAACGGAAATCCGATAGCAGTGATTTTTACATATTCCTCTGCAAACGGCAAACTTTCAGCAGTTGCACCGAAAAGTTTCAGCATCGGAGTAAGAAATATAAGGGTTACCGCTGTAATAACAGCTCCGCATCCGAGAAGCATCGTCACCGAGCCTCCAACATAATATCCGGCTCGCTTTTTATCTCCCATTCCCATAGCAAGATTAAAGCAGGAAGCTCCGCCGATTCCGAATAAAAGCGCTATCGCCATGCATATCGTAGTAAGCGGAAATGCGACATTTGTCGCAGTATTCCCCAACGTTCCAACCTTTTGTCCGATAAACAGCTGATCCACTATATTATACAGCGCACTTACCAGCATTCCTACAATACTCGGAACTGCAAATTTGACCATCAGCTTTCTAACGGGAGCTGATGCAAGAACATTATTTTCTTCCATTTTCGTTTTCCTCTTTTCTTTTACATTATTCTTATTTATTATACATTATCTGACAAAAAATTTCAAGAGCGTTATTTTTTATTTTTAAAATTCTCTTGACATTTATTCCGAAAAGTGGTATAGTAATTAAGTAATGCACAATTGTTCACCTGTGGCGGACGTTTCTTACTTTAAATATTATGGAGATTCAGTATGAAAAAAAATTCTCAGCTGATAGTTGCTGAAGCGGATGTTCTTCCAGAAGTTTTCACCAAGGTTATCGAGGTTAAAAAGCTTATGGCACAAAAAGGCGAAAAAAGCTTTGCTTCTGCCTGTAAACGTGTCGGAATATCAAGAAGCGCTTACTATAAGTATAAGGACAGCGTTTTCCCATATGAAGAGCTTTTTACGAGAAGGATCGTTAATCTTTATCTTCTCCTGAGCGACAGTCCCGGTGTTCTTTCAAGCGCCCTTGGCTTTCTTCACAATCTTAATGCCAATATCCTTACCGTCAACCAAAGTATTCCTGTTGACGGAGCTGCGGCGGTAAATATCTCACTGCGGCTTACAGGAGATTCCGAGCATGAGGTCGATTCGTTTTATTCTATTACTGAACTCAACGGCGTTTTAGAGGTTAAGATCCTCTCTGCCGAATAGTTTTCCGGAGGTTTATTTTATGTCAGTTAAATTTGCAGTTTTAGGTCACGGAGTAGTTGGTTCCGGCGTTGTCGAGCTTTTTTATAAGAATAAAAAAAGCATCGAAAAACGTGCCGGAACAGAAATGGATATAAAGTATATCCTCGATTTAAGAGATTTTCCTGATTCTCCTTACCATGATAAATTTACTAAAAATTTCGATGATATTGTAAATGATGAAGAGGTCGTTTCAGTTGCTGAATGTATGGGAGGCGTTGAACCTGCTTTCACATTCGTTAAGGCTTGTCTTGAAAAAGGAAAAAGCGTTTCAACATCAAACAAAGAACTTGTTGCTGAAAAAGGTGATATCCTGCTGAAAACAGCTAAAGAACACAACTGCAACTTCTTCTTTGAGGCAAGTGTAGGCGGCGCTATTCCGATCATCAGACCGCTTCACAAATGCCTTGCAGCTAACGATATCAGCAAAGTTGCCGGAATCCTTAACGGTACTACAAACTTCATTCTCACTAAAATGTATAACGACAATATGCCGTTTGCCGACGCTTTAAAGCTCGCTCAGGATCTTGGCTATGCTGAAAAAGATCCTACAGCCGATATTGAAGGTCACGATGCCTGCCGTAAAATCTGTATTATTTCTTCCCTTGTTTTCGGCAAGCACGTTTATCCGAAAAGTGTTTATACCAAAGGTATTTCTCAGGTCGAACTCTGCGATGTTGCTGCTGCCGACGTTCTTGGTCACGCTATCAAGCTTATCGCTTCAGTAAGTTCAGAAGATAACGGAAAAATACTCCCTGCCGTAATGCCGATGCTCGTCTCATATGACAATATTATTTCCGGCGTAAACGATGTTTTCAACGCTGTTCTTGTTTGCGGTGACGGTATCGATCAGGCTATGTTCTACGGAAGAGGCGCAGGAAAACTCCCGACAGCAAGTGCTGTTATGGGCGATGTCATTGAAGCTGTAAAGCATCATGTTACTGTATTCTCTCAGTCTTGGGAGTCATCCGATGATGATTCTTTCATTGACAGCATCGACAATTTCAAGTCCCGCTGGTATTTCCGTGTTCCTGCCGGAAGCAACGCTCCGGAGGGTTCATACGAGCATGAGAACGGAATTTCATATATTACCGACGAAGTCCTCACATTCAAAGAAGCTTCTGAAACAGCTGAAAAAGTTGGAGCAGCCGCTTTTATCCCTGTACTTCAATAAAAAATAATGCCGGAAACCATTATGCGGTTTCCGGCATTTTTATCAGAATCAATCAAAAGAATCTAAATCAATATCTTTTAAAATATCTTTAAGAGAAGCAAGCTCGTCGGCTGTTAATGTAACGCCTTTGCCCATTCTTGAGTGATCCGGCGCCCATTCACGGATATCATATTTAGGATCATGCTCGTTCCAGCTAACCATGTTGATCTCCTTAGTCCAACCTTTTGCATTTTCGGAAAGAACTCCGATTTTTTCTGTGATTTCATATTTAAGCTCTGCCATTTATAAAATCTCCTTTCTGTTTTGGCTAATAATATTTTAGCATAAAAAAATAAATTTGTCTATACCCGAAAGGAAAAAATTCATGTCAACAGCATTTATTTTTTATGTTTATCAAGTGGATATTGCCTCTTTGATGCCCTGTTGAAAGGAGTTATTTCAGTCTGGGCATCCTGCCCTAATAATTTCAAATTCCTTATTGGGATTTGAAATTATTAATACTGGGTTTCCAAAGGGATAATATCCCTTTGGCAGGGGTTTAAGGGGACAGAGTCCCCTTTATAAATTTTAATAAGAATAAATGCAGTTACTCTGTGAAAAATTATTCAGAACTTGTTTTCAAATTGAAATACAAAGGTAATTCAAGGCTCTGCTGTAAAGCTGTCTTGGTCTTACACGTCCGTTTATCATCATTTCAGTAAAATCGACAGCGTCCTCGACATTTCTTGAAAAATCTGCGATCGTTTCTTTTTCTCCGGCAGCAAAATCTTCAACCTCAACCCCGTATGTACAAACCATTTCTCCGAAAAGATTTATTCTTCCGGCGATAACTCTGTATGCAACCTTATTATCGCCGTAGACCTCCATATAAACAGTTCTGTCTTGTACCTCTCGCTTTATTTTTCTAACGATTCCGAACATATTTCAAGCTCCTTTCTTTTTATCGGATTGAACTTAATTATACCACATACAAAGAGATATGTGAACAGGTCAAATCACGTTATTTTGCTTATTTTATGTCGGAATATGCCGATAAATCTTAACAGCTTGTCAGGATAAATATATCCGAAAAAATATATCATCCTGCTGAAATAAACCCTTATTTACTCCAGATCGTTTATCTCCATAAAAATTTTCTGCATCTGAATATCAGTTTCAGCAATTCTTTCAGCGCACATACGCAATTCTTCTGAAATTTCAGGAGTTATATCAGCTGAGGCTTTATATTTAAGCTGATGCTCAAGACTCGCCCAGAAATCCATAGCAATAGTTCTTATCTGAATCTCAACAGGCGCATATGTTTTATGCGTTGAAAGATAAACCGGAACTCTTACAACCATGTGATAGCTTCTGTAACCGCTTGGTTTGGGATTTTTTATGTAATCCTTCTGTTTGATTATAGTAAAGTCATCTCGTCTGCTGAGCATATCGACAATGGCATAAATATCGCTTATATAACAGCAGGTCACTCTTATTCCGGCAATATCAAGAAGATTCTTCTGAGCGGCATCTGTTGTAAGAGGAAGTCCCTTTTTCTGAAGCTTTCCTATTATTGACTGCGGCGACTTAAGACGGCTGTCTATATTATGGATCGGATTACGCTGGAACTTAACGCTGAATTCATTGTCTATACAGCTAAGATAAGTTTTAACAACCTCGATAGCCGAATCATAAAGATGCTGAAGCTGCATAAAATCATACAGAACTTCGGCTACTTTTTCTTTAACACTCTCACTGCTTTTCATAACAGCAGGCAGATTATCAAAGGTTTTCTTATAAAAATCCATTTCGCTCATTATTAACCTTCCTTTCTGGTCAAATATGTTTAGGCGTTTGTTATAATGCGGAAATATAAAATTCCGGCTTAAAAGCATTCGAGTGCATATAGTCAAGCAGACTTGTGATAAATGCCTGAACCTCCAGTCTGTCGGCAATTTCTGAAAGACGGCTTGTGCAGACAAGAAGATTTCCGCTGCCGCATTTCGCTTCGTAAAGGATACCAAGCTTGTGATTCCGCTCAAAATTGTCTATAACCTGAACTATGGGACGAAATTCCTCAGGAGTTCCATCAAGAACACTGCATTTTGCATGACTTACAATATGATACCACTGTGGAGTTGAATAGCTTTCACATGGGAAGCCTGCAAGAGACGGGTGATTTTTGTCAATGAAAAGTCCGAGCGTTCCGACCGGAATTTCTTTGCCCATACTCTCAGAAATGCTGCGGAACATCGGATAACACCAGAAATCAGTACAGTAAAAGCCGTCTATGCATCCTTCAGGCTCATTCGGGAGATAAAGCACTTTTTCTCCGGCGTACAACAGTTTTTCAGCCTCGTCACGAGACTCTGTAATATACACTACACTGTCTCCCACAACAGACCTTTTGCATATCTCAAATGCATCAGCCGACCTTGGATATACCCAGAAATCATAAAAATTGCAGGTGTGAGGCGAAAGAATATTATTTTCAGGACGTACATTTTCTATTCGCAGATTCAGAACACATTTTCCAAAATTATGCGAAGTGATCGTGATATCTCCGATTTTTCCAAGACCGCTGAAACCGTCCGGAATTTTAATAACCCCACTCTCGCTCCCGAAACTCCAGTTGAGTTTTTTCCCGATAAGATTTTCCGGACGCATATATCTCATAAAAACAGGAAGAGTTACGCTCTCGTCAGCATTCAGAATAAAGCTCTCTATTTCAGCAAAAACTGTGGCATCAGAGCAAAATCCCGTCCATTTCCGGCGAAGATCATTCTCCTTGACAAAGCTCTTCTCCTGCATGAGCGAGTTAAGCATTCCCACAAGAGCAATACACTGTCCGGGGAAATCCTGAATATCGAGAAGCTGAAATCCTGATATAAACTCCGAACGCATCGCCGTTTCGATTTCGAGTTTGTAGCAATTGAAAGCAAGTATTCCCGAAGCCATGTGAAAATCCTCGCCATAAGACAGCATATTTTTATCAGAGAGCCTTCTGCGGAATATTTCAAGAAACCGAGCCTGAAGAACTCCGGTGTAAGATTTTATTTCATTAAAGTCAGGGTAAGAGCAATATTGTCCTACTTCATGAGTAATTATAGGCTTATCAGGAACAAGTCCCCCTGACGAACTGTCTAACTTTACCTTTTTTGTTCCAGTTCCATACTGGATCTCAATTTCAGTACTTCCGCTTCTGCCTGTACTTATTTCGGATTCCGGAAAAATTATTTTATCATAGGAATGAACCGTATTTGGTTCGTCCGTCTGAACGAATCCAAGCGGAGCATCACACATCGCATAAGAACCTCGTATGAGACGTTCCTTACTTAGCCTTACTCCGGAGAAAAAGTCGTCATACGGCTGTATATTAGGGAAAAACTGAAAATTATTGCTTCCCTGAGTATATAGATGACGTGAATCAAGACTGTGATATTCCTGAAGAATTTCATTAAGCCGCTCTGCGCTCCCCCAAAGTTCATTTCCAAGCGACATCATCATAAACGATGGGTGGTTGCCAAACGTTTTCAGAATCCGTCTTCCCTCTTCAATAAGATATTCCTGTTCAGAAGCGTTGAAATTCTCGTCGTCCGCAGCATGAACAGTTCCCCAGAAAGGAAGCTCAGGCTGCATATAGATCCCGACAATATCGGCTGCCGTGAAAGCAGCGTCAGGCGGACAGCAGGTGTGAAAGCGATAATGATTTATTCCCCATGATTTAGCGATCATCAGAGTATTACACCATTCTTCAACAGTAGTCGGAGCAGCTCCTGTAAGAGGAAATACCATGCCGTCGTGCTTTCCTCTGATCTGAATCTGCCTGCCATTCAGAAGCAGTTTCATGCCGTCAGCTTCAAAATTTCTTACTCCGAAGTTTACTGTTGAAATATCTGAACTTCCTGTAATGCAGGCTTTCAGAGTATATGTAACGGGATCAAATTCATCCCAGATCGAAATATCCTCCCCAAGCAGCAATGTAGTTTTATTCTCCGCTGACGTAATGTGATAAGTTCTGTTATCGACAATTTTTCCGTCGGAAGAAGCTCCCCATATTTCAATGTCAGCTTCATCTATTCCCTTAAGCTCAAATTCAAGCTGAACCGATTTCTGCTTAGCATCAGGAAACGCTCTTATTCCTTTTATTCCTGATTTTTCAGAGATAACCACAGCTATCTCACCGGTTATACCATTCCAGTTAGACTGTGTATCCGGCGAAGTCATATGACCTCCCTTTGTCGGATAATCCGTATTGTCTACCATAATGCAAATCCGAGCTGTTCCGTCCACAATATAATCTGTAATATCATAAATATGAGGAGTACAAAGGCTGCTGCACTTTCCAACTGATCTTCCGTTCACCCAGAGTCTGGTTATTCTTGTTCTTTCAAGGATAAGCTCTGCCATCTGGTCATCTGAAATCCCAAGTTCAATCTCCTTATAAAACCATGCATAGCCTTCATACGCATATGTATCGGTAAGATAATCTTTTTCGTTTTTCTCATTTTTTCTGCCTTTTTTCGCCATTGACGTTGTAGAGGGAAGATCAATGACATCATCAGCATTTAATTCGTAGAATTTATTTGCAAGCCCAAGTTTTTCCTCATCACATCGAAAACCCCATTCTCCTGCAAGATTTATTTTTGAAAGCATTGCATAATCACATCCTGTTTATATTCGTACATTAATTAAGTGCCATTAACAGCAATTTTTGCTGCCGCAGCATAATCACCCTTTTCTGCTGATTTATTTGCTTCAGAAACTGATTTTACGATATCAGAGGGTACATCCGTATCCGAATAAGCGGTAATCTTTTTAGTATCCGTATCAAGCATTATAAGACATCCGCCTCCGTTTATGTAACGTCTTTTATAAAGCTCCTTGATAAGTTCGCTGTCATTTCCGGAACTATTTACAGTAACAAATGAAATCTCTTTTCCGCCGGATTTGATTGTCTCTTCAAGTCCGGATATCTCTTCATTATTAAAAACAGACGTATAATCGAAGACATTCTCCGGACAGCGTTCGCCAAGATTCATTATTCTTAAAACAGCGCTTTCGTAATCTCCTCCGACTATTTCCCTTGTTGCCGAGTAAAATGCAGATGTCTCATCGCCTTCTGAGATAAATTGGCTGCAAGCTCCGGTCTTATAAAGATAATCTTCGTTAGTATCGTTATTTATCAGAAGAAGAAGACCGTTTCCGCCGGCTCCGAAAATGTCATCATACGCTTCCGCTGCATACTCATGCACTGATCTGCCTCCCAGATCATTCGTCGTTACCACAGCAGAATTTATCATATACCTGCTGTAAAGCTCATGCAAATATTCGCTGCATTTCTTATTGGATGCGTCGTCAAACAATCCGGCATTATCATATATAAGCTTACCGCTTTCTGTAACCTTTTTATCCAGATCAGGCACTATGCTTTCCGGTTTTATTTCAGTATTAAATTCTGAGGGTACTGTCTTCTCTTCTGAAAATTCATCAGAAAATATCGTTGTTTCT
>CAJKFZ010000040.1 GCA_905199285.1 uncultured Ruminococcus sp. | reverse complement strand
CTGTTTCAATTGGCTTGCACCATATTATGCCTATTATTAAAGTAATTATGATATTGAATAACATTTCGATCGTAGCTTTTATGCAGTAAAAAAATATATATCTTTCACAATCATTTATCTTATTATTCTTTATTAAAACGTCAATCAAATTATTGCTTATATAACTGAACATAAAAATACCACCGTTTCATAATTTTGTATAAAACAATGGTATCATTCATTTTATGTTTTTTATTGAAATATTTCTAAGAGGTTGATTTAAAACCTTGAATGGTTATTCATTAACAAAAGGAAGCACTATCGTTGCTTCAAATTTGGATTCTTTTCTCTCGGTAATGAAACTGCCGCCATACTTTTCAGCCATAAGATTGACATTGCTCAATCCATATCCATGCATAATTTTATTTGATTTATCACTTTTAAGTTTCGTGAATAAGTTTTTTCCGATAGCGGAATTCAAAATGTTTATTATGAGAGCAATCTCGTTTGTAAAAATATTGATCTTTATAAATCTATCATCTATATTACTAATTTTTATGCAGGCTTCAATAGCATTATCAAGCAAATTTCCTAAGACAACGCTTAAATCGTAACGCTCTATATTTATTTTACTTTTATCAATTTTTATATCGGTTTTGAATTTTATATTTTTTATTTCTGCGTTATTATACGCATTACTTACAAGAGCATCAATAACAAGATGTCCCGTATTAATTCGCTTATAAGAATCACCAAGGTTATTGATAGCCTTATCTATATATTCTATAGCTTCATTATAGTCTTTCTGTATAACACATTCTCTGAGATAAACAAGCTGTTTGTTGGTATCATGTAAAATTCCACTGATGCTTTTGAACGACATAGATGTTTGTTCGTATTTCTTCTCCTGAAACATAAACTGCGTTTCCATTCTTGCTTGAATCTGCTTAATTTCATTAGCTTGTATTATATTATTCAATAGATAGTACACAATGAAATTTATCACAAGTATTCCTAATATTGCAGTATTAGTTGTAAATCCAGCATTAACAATTGTTCCTTTTGATTCAATTGTAATTGCTATTATGATAAATATGCTTAACAGAGGCACAATTATCATGCATAGATAATTTTTAAAATCAGCTCGTACTGCATTTCTTTTTAAAATTAACAATACAACTAAAACCATTATAAATTTGATAAGTTTTGATAACATAACTGTATATAAATACATATCACCTTCAAATGTTTCTGATTTAGAAATTGATTTTATTCCCATTAATATGCTGTTTGCAGCCACTTCAGAAATCATTGAAAATACCATTAAAGATATACTTGCAAACAACTTTGCTATTAATTTAGATTCGTATAAAATAGTAAATATCAAAATTTGCAAAAGCGATATTAATATATTGCCAAGCCAAGTTGAATTTGGAATCCTCGCAAACCAGATTGCCGTGCTTATGCCTATATAAAATAAGTAATATATCGGTATTGATACCCAATTTTTTCTGTTCTTGAAAACAATTTCTAAGTATATCATAGTAATAATCATATCAAAAACAGAAGCTGCTATAGTAAAAATTAATTGTGTAGACTCACTCATTATTTTTTATACCTCACAATCATATATTTTGAAAAAGCCTCTTTAATTTCAGACAATTTTCGGCGGCTTGCTTCTACTACTTTTCCGTTTGTGAGCTCTACCATATTTGAGTTGAATCTTTTTATATATTTCATATTGACCAATACTGATCTGTGTACGCTTATAAAATATTGTTCTTTCAATTGTTGTTCCATTTCAGCAATTTTCCCTTTTATCATAAAATCCTCGTTTATTGTAGTTACTAACAAGTCAGATTTTGTAGTGAGACTTTTAATAGTTTCAAAACAAATAATATCCTCCAAATGCAAAACAATTTCGCCTTTTTTTAAACTTATCACAGTGATATTTGTCTGAAGTTCCGAAAGGTATCCTATAAGTCGTTTCATTTTCTCTTCAAACAGCGTATACGTTAACGGCTTAGTTAAATACTGATATGCCTGCACATCAAAACTGTCCTGCATATATTCCGGATAGCTTGTGATAAAGATTATCAAAACATTTCGATCAGGGATCTGACGTATTTTTTCTGCTAACTTCATACCACTGATTTTTGGCATTTACACATCTAAAAAAATTGCATCATATTTAGATGAAGTTCCATTGTATGCATTTAGTAGTTTGTTACCATCTGAAAATTTATCAATATTAAATTCAATTCCGCTTTGAACTGAGAATGTAACTAAATAATCCTCTATTTTTTTATCTCTGATATTTCATCATCACATACCGCAATATTTAAAAGCATATCGTCACTCCCACTTAATTTTGATATCATAATTATAACACATTTTAATAAGATTTTCAATACAACGACCGCCCTTTCAAGGTTATATAAAAACCATTCAAGATGAAAAATAAAATCTTATTAAATGCATATAATATTTTTAAAAGAATACTTTCGTCAATTCCGTCCATATATCATAATGATGCGATATATCACCGAAAAATCGCATTAATGACAAGTAGCGTTTACAAAAATCTGACGGCTGAAAAATTAAGCTGTAAGCGAAAGACGGCTGACATAATCTTTCTTGATCTGCATCGAGGGGTGACAGTACCTGTTCAGAGTTATGGCTGCATCTGCATGGCCGAGCAACTCACTTAATGTTTTGGGATCAAATCCGTTTTCTATACAGACTGTGACATAAGTGTGACGAAGAAGATGAAAGTTGACATCTCTGATACCACATAATTTCAGAATAGATTTAAAGCGATTCTGCATAGTTCTGGGTTCTGTGGGCTTGCAAGTTCCGGTGATGATGTAAAAATCATCGCTTTTTCTTTTTTTACTTAAAATTGCAAGCAAAAAGTCGGGAACAGGTATGATACGAATAGAACTTTTACTTTTAGGAGTCCCGATAACTACCTGTGATTTACTGTTTTTGCTGACACGTTGAACAGTTCTTTTTACGGATAAAACAGAATTGTCAAAGTCGATATCCTCCCATTTCAAGCCGCAAAGTTCACCTACACGTAATCCAGTAAAAAGCCAAAGGAGAACCGCCATATTTGTGCGGTCAGGATTGCCAAGCAGATAGGTTTCAAGACATTTTCTTTCAGCAGAAGTAAGAACGGCAGTCTGCTTGCTCTGAGTTTTCGGCATGGTAAAATGAGTTCCTTTGATACCATACTCCATTGCAGCATAGTTTTTGATACTGCGATATACCGTCATAATGTCAAGAACGGATTTAGCAGAAAGTCCGCCCTTGCCGTTCAGTCTGCCGTTTATCAGTTTGAAATTGATAAATTTATTCAGCTTGATTGTGGTCAGATTCATCATCAATTCTCCGCCAAGAATGGGCAAAATATGTTTGCTGACGATGTGTACATAATTTGTATAACTTGATTCTTTAAGCCGAAGTTTTGCCGAAGATAACCATTGCCCGGCAGTCTCACGAACTGTCAATTTTATCGCAGAAACAGGTTGATTCTGTTTGATTGAATGCACCTCCGACATCTTTTCCTTGACTTCGGAAAGCGTTCTTGCATACACAGATTTATATTTGATTTTTACATTGTCATGATACCTCACAGGCACTCGTCCCTCAAAACGTCTGTCTCTACGCTTGTAAATATTACTTCCTATTTTTGCCGTAAAAATCCTCCGTTTCGACTGAAATATGACGGTTTAACAACTTTAAATTCATGTTAAAATCTCAGTACAACTTTTTTCAAAAAGCCCTTTACTTTTACAAAATTTATGATATAATATTATTAAAACCACCGCAAATCCGTACTAAAATGATCTTGCTAATGAACGAAATTGACGAAAAAAGCGTACCGAATTTTATTTAAAAATCCGATACGCTTATTTTAATATTCTTGAGTTTGATCATGCTCCTGCTTAATTCCGAGAGCCTGATTTTTCTCCTGAATCATCCTTCGCAGCTTACTGTCGATCATTTTTCTGCCTGACTGAAAGTTCTTATGATAGTCATCTTCAATACACCTACTGAGATTTGCAAACAGGCTGAATATAGTGCCTGCAAGCATTTCATTTTCAAACTTTTCCTGATTATCAAGAATATTTTAAGCATACTCATTTCCTTGCTCTGCAGATAAATTCAAATACTGCATTGCTTTTTCTTTGTCTTTTTCCAAGCCGTCAGCACCGAAAAAATATAGCCTGCCTAACTGATAACTTGCCCACATATTCTTATCTGCTGACTTAGAAGCTTTCGTCTGATAACCGAAGTACCTAATTCGTGGAGATACATCGTGCCTATCTGATACTACAAATTCGGCTTTATTTTCTTAGCTATCGGTTCAATTTGAATAAATCCCTGCAATGCTTTCTCATAAAACTTAAACGATTTCTCTTTATCTTTTAATCCTAATTTCTCCATAGAATACAGCTTGCCAATATCATAAGTTTGGAAACAAGATTTATAATTTCTGCATCAAAAATTTTATTTTCAGAAATACTTTTTGCAAGCTGTTTCATTAACTGCTCCGACTCTTTTTTAAAGAGATTTCGCAAATTGGTCTGCTGCTCGTAGATATGATGCAGTTCGTCCGCATAAATATCATTTGCAAAACCGCTGCGGATTTTTTCAATTCCATGATTAGTCAAAAATCCCTCACGCTCATTTGTGAAGTACACAATAATGTGAACATGAGAATTAGTTTTCTTATCATGGAATGCCACATACCAGCGCAGATTTTTTAGATCCATTTTCTGATTTTTGGCAATATTTGGAATCTGTCTAATGACTAAATCTCTCCACGCTTTCAGATTGTCGTAACCCATTTTCTGAGCATCGTCACGCCTTAATGAAACAACGTGTCTGAATTCGGACATATATTTTTCCATATACTTATCAAATTCGTTCAGGTAAATATTCGCCAATATCGGACTTATGATAGACCCCTGCGGAGTACCGCTGAATGTCTGCACATATTTCCAGTCCTATATATATCCTGCTTTCAGGAATTTCCATATCAGAGAGATAAAGTATTCGTCATGAATACGTTTACGCAGTATATTTACCAGCGTGTGATGGTCGATATTATCGAAAAATCCTCGAAATATTTTCATAATTATTTTCACGAAGAATATCTTTCAGTCTATCCGTCGCATCGATTCCGCCCATATCGTTATCGGTACAAATGACAACTCCAGACAGATTTGAATGACCTTTTAACGCTGTTAAAGCTGCATTTTCATATACGACGTTCATAGCTATATAGCTGTGATTCTGCCAGTTTTCGGGATGCAAAGTAAGATAGCTCAACATATCTATAGGGGCTTCAAACACAAACAGTTTCTCCGAATTTCCAAAATGCACAAAGCTGTATTTTGTATCCGAACCCTCAACAGTCTGCCGAAAAGATTTCCCGAAAGTTGACGTTTCTCGCTTGTGAGCCTGACGTGAACTCCATCCTCGTCAACTCCTACAAACACCGCATTGTGATGTTTTTTTATCTTCATACAACGTGTGATTTTTTTGCAAAAAAGCTGATTATATCAGGAGCGATAAACCGCTGTTTTATGAGGTATAGCCCTCGGATGGGGTGATTTCTTGAATGGTATAATTGCCGCAGACACCCTCTTTTGTCTTGAAATATCCGTCAGAATCGGTGGTGTAGGTGTCCACAAGTTCACCATCCAGATACAGTCCGTAGACTGCTCCTGCAAGAGTTGCATCACCTTGAGATTCAACAGTTTCAGAATCCTTTTTCACAACCTCCGCAGTGAATTTTTTCAGATCATTTTTGAACGTTACATTTGTTGTCGCATCGACTGTCAGAGTTGCAGTCTGATTAGCAGGAACAACATATTTTACGGGAACATTTCTCTCGCTGATGGTATAGGTGATTTTCTTGTTGTTTTTGTCAAAAACAGGAATATCATTGAGAATTGCGACACCAGTCGAATTAGTTTTTATGCTGTAAGTTTTACCGTTGCCGGTAATCACAAATTCTCTGTCGCCATTCTGATTATCCTCCGACTGTTTGTTGATTTTGATTGAACCTTTTACCAGATCATTGATAAAATTTACGTTTACCGTCAAGTCCGCATCGCCGCTTGTGAGCGTAATATTCTGCGCTTTGGGGACTTCGTAACGTGCTGCTACGTTAATTTCTGAAACTGTATAAGTCACAGCTTTTCCCGTTTTCATGTTATAAACATTGAGCGCAGAAAGCTCCGCAAATCCCTTAGAATCGGTATTTTTCGTATATGATCTGCCGTCTGAACCAGTAACCTTGAACTCGATATACTTGATGATATCGTCCTCAGCAGTCTTGTTGATCTTGATTTTTCTGGTCTGAAACTTCTCATAAACTGTCACGGTCTGATTGGATTTCAGCTCGTAAACCTTATCGGAAATCTCATATCCCGTCGGAGCGGAAATTTCCTTGACGTAGTAAGTTCCAATTGGTAGCTTGATAGAACCAGTACCATTTTCGCCGATCGTTATCTCGCCGATCTTAGTTTTGCAAGTGTTATCCTTATAGACTCCGTACTTCGCAAAACTGCCGTCAACCGCCGATTTACCGATTATCTGAGACGTTCCGTCAAGGCACTTTTTGATGCTGAAAGTCACGTCATTCTGCGTAATTCTGAACGCCGACATATTCATTGCGGTAGCCTTTTTAACGTCCGTATTATTGTTTATGACAACACCCTGAGAGCCGTTGGATTCAATTCGCCAGTGAGTACCGCCGTCGCCATTTCCGCTGCCAACTGTGTAAGATGTGATAAGTGAATCAGAAACTCCGATGCTTTTCAGATATGAAACAACTTCGTTTCGGGAGTCAAACTCGCCCATATATATCCACGCATGGTCAATTCCATCGTCATTTTCCGCAACCACCACAAAACCGGGAGTTATGGTCGAGCCGTCCGCACACTCCCAGTAAGGATGAGCCTCGGTCTTGATATCTTTCTTCTCAACGTCAACTTTTGAAGTTTTTCCGCCGTAAGAAATTGTGCAGTTATCGTTGACTGACAGCCAGTGCGTGGTGTCCACAGGAACGGGATTATTCCACGAAAAATCGCTTGTTTTGTAGCCGAGCTGCGTCAGGGTATAATATACCAAACCGGAGCAATCGATGCCGAGATTTTTTATCGTGCTGACTGAAAGTCCCGAATATTCGCCCTTATTGTAATATTCCCAATAGCCCTTGTTACCGAAAGTGTAGGGAGTTCCCAGCAACCCCGCCACCTTTGCTATGACCGTATCAGACGTTGGAAATGCCGAATTTTCGGTACTTATGCTTGCAGCATTTGCCGAAATTGTTCCGCTGAAATTTGCTCCGAGCATGGAAAAAGCACAGAGTCCTGCCATGAGTCCTGCGCCAAGTTTTTTCAATATTCTATTTTTAAATATATTTACCTCTAAAAGAAAAAGGCTCGCATTTGCAAGCCTTGATTTTAATATCTTGTATCGCTGATGATATCAGCGTCTGCGATATGATTTTCATTTTCGTCCACAATTTTTGTGAATCCGTACATATTTTCAGTCAGAAAACATCCTGCCTGAGTGTCTAAAACATACCATATATCGCTGATTTTCACCACATTTGCAACGTGTTCGTACAGTCTGTTTCCAGTACATGCGAAGTAGCATTCAAGACCGTATTCACGGCACATTTCATAAGTCGGATATGCGTATTGTACGCACGTTCCACTGCCGTTTTCTGTCATGTAATTGTATACTTCCAATGCCTTTTCGTAATCGGATAAGCTGCATTCTGTAGGCACGGCAGAAGGCTGTGTTTCTTCCTGAATCCCCGCTGTTTCTACAGTTGAAATTGGCGTATTTTCAGTACTTTGAGCTGTTTCTGTCTGCGTCGATTCCGTAGTATTTTCAGTGATTGATTCAGAAAATTCAGTTGGATTTTGCGCATCGTCAACAGAAGTTGCTGTATCTTCATTCTGCACATGATTTTGCGGATTCTCCTGACTTTTTTCTTTCTGCTGATCAGTTACAGCAGTTGCCTGGATGGTAGTTTCAGGGTGATGTTCATAGGTTGTAATTTCTGTTGCAACAGTCGTTGTAATTGATGTTGTCGGCATAGTCTGAACAGTTGATATTTTCGCAGTTTCCTGCGCATTTTCTGTCGCTCCGCAGGATGACAGCAGCGCTATCAGTATCGAGATAAGCATTGTTTTTTTCATATCAGTCAGCTCCTTGCATTTAATTTTCTGACCCAACAATACCATAAAACCAACGCAATATCCAGACTTTTCACGAAAGTTCTACCTTTTAAATAAGGCGGTGAGCGTACATTTGGGCATAACTTATCAAGAATCATGCTGCTCCTTTCACTGCATGGTCAAATCCAATTCTTCGGATTCCTCAAAATCCTCGTCAATTGTATATCCCAAAACGATAATTTAATTTTCAAACATAGCCGTATATTTTTCGATATGCTCGTCTGTCAGCGAACAGCTATCCCATTCGCCGTACTCGTTGCGATAATTTCCCGATACAAAAAATGTGCCATGAACAAGACAAATTCCTACTATTCGGTTTGGTTCTGAACCATTCATTAAAAATTCATCTTTGCACCAAGCGATCGCATCGCCCTGCGGTTCAAAATATATCGGCTCAATCGGACCTCCGACAACCGCCCGTATTGCATGTATATCATGTCAACACAACTCCGTCATCGTCAAAAAGCGAGAGCTGATGCGACATTTTCGACCTCTCGCTCGTATCATAATTTGAAATAAGCAGCTCCTCATACTGGCAGCCGACCTCATATCGCTGCGCAAGATTGTTCAGCCTGCTGATTTCTTCAATGTGAATGTCGGGTTTGTCCCAAATTTCCCGAATCTCAGGGCAATGTAAGATACCAGAAATTTTCCCGAACACTTCAGCAGAGTATCACGCAGTCTGATGTGATCAGCAGTTGTGAATCCCACGTACTTGTAGTAATCCTCCGTGGCAAAATACGGCGGATCGCAGTAGAAAAAGCTCACCAGACTGTCGTACTGTCGAATGAGTTTTTCAAAATCACGGTTTTCTATCACCACTTTTTGCAGTCTGCGAGATGCCATATCTATCTGCGGAAAATCGCTCAACATTGAATGCGGCTGACAGCTATAACTATCCAATCCCGATGCGTAGCTGTATCTGATAAGCTGATAAAATTTTGCTGCACGATCCATAGCACGCAATCTTGGGAATAGCTTTCGCTTATGAAGAATGGCTATCCAGTCGAAATCCTCACGGGGGTTCAGCACATATCGCAGCTTGTATTTCAGCTTATTCGGCTTGTCCCGAACGCAGCGGTACAGATTCACAAGATTGCTGTTGAAAGCATTGTACACCTCAAAATCTCTGCCCGGCGGTTTACGGAACAGAACCCAGCCTGTACCGCCGAAAACCTCGATATATCACTCATAGTAGGGAGGCAGCCTTGCAAGAATTGCATCTCTGAGGACCTTTTTTCCTCCCATTCACGGCATAAAACTGTTCATGAAACTTCTTTCCGCCGCTGCCAACAGCAGAAAAGAAAAAAGCCGCTTTGCAAGCAACAGAATTTTTTTGCTGTTGGCAAAACGACCTTACTTATTATTCAGTTATTCGTTATAATATTTTTTCAGCAGTCCGATAATAAAACGCTGTCCTTTCCCCGTGACAAACGTCTGTTGATAAGTTCTTGTCATGGAATCAACTTCAAAAACCGTCTCTTTCACTGCGAAATATCCTCGGTCGATGAACTTCTGATATGGAAGATTGTCCGACATGAGAATTCTATTTTTTCTCAGCCATTTGAACAGCCTGTTCCTGCCGATCGGGATATTTTCTTCCGCTGCAAGCTTTGCCATAGCGTTCATATCGATGAGATTTCGGTATTCGACACCTGATTTGCGAACTCCACCAGCGGCTGATCATGGCGAATACGCTCGTTAAGCTGATTTATTGCCATCATCTGCAGCCGAAAAAGACCTTGATACGGCTCGTCCAGAAAGGGGAGATAGTTTTCGATAAACATATCCTCGTTAGCAACATAACCTCCGGTTCTGCGAATTGTTGGAAGTACTTCATCAAAAATCCAGCTTTCAAATTTTTCTGCCGATGGTAGTCTTGAATGTGCGACAAGCCTGTAGACATCGCTCTCAGGAATAAATGTCATTTCAATAGTTTTGGACGGAGACTGCGGATGAGGTAGGTCGTGTTTCACGTCCCACCTACAATGCCGCTTTATGTCATCCTTTGTATTGCTGTACCCCAACGCAGCAGCCACATCTTTGCCACAAAATACAACTCTGCCAGTTTCTTCTTTCAAGGTTCTCATCGAACCAAATTCTTCATTTTCAAAAATTTTTATCATCTGATCCATTCGCATTCTCCTTATCTATTTCCAAAATAAACTTCGCAACAGCTTCCACAACCGTCGTAGTTACGGCATTTCCGGCTTGTTTGTAGAGCTGTGCATCGGACATTCCCGTTGCCGATACCTTATTGAACTGCTCGTCGGTAAAGCCAGCATTCCAACGGCATGAGTCTGCGAATACATCCGCAGTAAATCACACCGTGTTTATCGGTGACGGTTATCGTAAACATAGGCTCGTTCGGCTGCTTAAAGCGTCTGCCTTGCTGACGGACGTTAGCCTTTTCGGGAGTAAGCACAGCTATCGGTTCAGTTATCAGCATAACTCCTGAATGTTCGCCTTTATGCTTGCTTATGCCGCTGTCCTGACGAGCAGTTATACATCTTGCAAGTTCTGTAATTTGGGGATCGGGATTCATGTCTATAAACATGGCATAATACCCTTGATTGCAGCTTGTTGTAAGCGTGTGGGCAATTTCATTTCCCACACGACCTCGCCTTGAATTCAGATTCGGATATGCAAGGTCGATACTATCGCCGGGCATTGCTATCTGATAACCTGACTTTGTCTTGACTTTTATAGGCAATCCCAAGATTTCATAAAGACCTGTTTTACCGCCAAAACCGCCTGACTGACTGGTGAGCGTTATGCTCAGTCCTTCTGGGAAGTAGACTCGGCTTCCCTCTTTTCCGGGAATGCGCTGAATAAGAGTTTTGGGATTTGCTTCTGTGAAAGACAGTACTTGTCCGGCGTATTTTTCTCTAAGAAATCCGACAATATACACTCTTTTTCGAGATTGGGCGACATGATGATCTGCGCTGTTAAGCACCTGCCATGCGACATCATACCCCCATTCATCCAGTACAACGAGGATGGCCGCAAACGTCCTGCCTGAGTCATGCGGCATGAGACTGGGAACGTTCTCAAGCAGCAGATATTTAGGTTTTTTAGCGGCGGCAATCCGGGCAATTTCAAAGAACAGAGTTCCTCTTGCGTCGGCAAATCCGCCTCTTTTTCCAGCGATTGAAAAACTTTGATAACGATAGGTAAGGCTTTGAGGTTATCTCCACCTTTTCCCCCGTCCCACACCGTGCGTGCGACTTTCACCGCACACGGCGTTCTATCAACAAAAATTTTGATAATAACTTACACAACTTCAACTTAAAATAAATTTCATTTAATAACATCAAGACCTGCCTGCTTTCGCAGTTTATTCAGCTTAACAATTTGATTACGATTTAAATTCAACACACTCATATAATGTTTGATGACAGTCTCATCTGTTGCATGCAATAAAATGTGTACATCATCTGTAAGAAGTATAAGGTTGCTGTAGTTATCCTTTCCGCCCAATTTTACAGGAATTTTATGATGACAGTGCATTTTTCCGATTTTTAAAATTTGCTTTGTAATTGCACATTTTCCCTGCTGTGCGCAATATAAGGATAATCTGTTATCGTTGTATTCTATACTTCTTTGTTTTACTGGATTTCTCATCAAATGATAAAGAATATCCATGTTTATTGCTTCCAGATTTTTATGAATTTCAATTCTTCCTTCAGGAGTATATTTATTGATACTCCTCTTTTTGTCTAAAGGTGTTTTATGCCTGACATATCAAATTGGAATCAGTGCGAACCCATAGACATATATAAGCTGTTTGCTTTTTCCATAACGCTTTTTATCAAGCTGCTGCATATCCCTTTGTTGGAAATATTTTCTTTAAGTCTTACTTTAAGGCTTTTGCTGATTGGAAAGGCTATTTTTGCAAAATCCTGACTTGCATTTGTTACCAGACGATAAAAATTGTGTTCGCCCATTACAAACGCATTGTAATTTTGTACTGCCTCATATGCAGTTTTTCGATTGTCAGGCTTTTGAATTTTATGAATATGATATTTTGCTTTTTGCTGAATATTTTTCAACCTCTTATCAGATACATGAGAATGAATTACATAGCGTTTTGTCCCGTTAGGATACTTTCCTTTCTCACGGACTTTTAGTTTAAACCCCAGAAATTCAGAATAATGTTTCCGCAGATTTACGATTTTGATTTTTCGGGACTTATGTCAAGTCCCAATCTTTCTTTCATCCATTTCTTAGTTGCTATGAACAGCTTCTCTGCATCCTGCCTTGTTCGGCAGAAAATCTTAAAATCATCTGCGTATCTTACAAGTCGGCACTCTTTAAGATCACTGTGCTTTAATGCATACAATCGACCATCACTTGCAGCACCTTTTTTACCAATAGATTTTGCATATTCATAGTGAGTAGGCATTGTTTCCCATTGACTTGATACCCACCAGTCCAATTCATTCAAAACGATATTGGAAATCAGTGGGGATATTATTCCACCCTGCGGCGTACCCTTTTCAGGGAAGCCTATGCCTGCAACTTCTGCTTTCAGCATTGCTGATTATGCTCAGAAACTTCTTATCACGAATACCCAATGTCCACATCTGTTTTAACAATTTTCCATGATTTACATTATCGAAAAATCCTTTGATGTCGATATCTACAACAAAATGTAATTTAGACAATTGCATATTCTTTTCAGCTTGTGCAAGAGCCGTTTCGCAGCTGCGATTTGGTCTGAATCCATTGCTTTTATTGTGGACAGATTGGTTCTAATACTTGCAGTATACACTGCTGTATCAGCCTGTCCATAATTGTAGGTATGCCAAGAGGTCGTTTCTTTGTTGGGTCGCTTGATTTTGGTATTTCAACTCTGCGTACCGCCTGCGGAATATACCACTGAAATTTCTTTCTCACATATTCAATTAGTCTTTCGTCATGCCATTTAGCAAGGTCTTCAATCGTTTTATTATCTACGCCAGCCGTATAACTTCCATTGTTTTTCTTGATATTTCTGTAGGCAAGCTTTATATTTTCTTCCGCAGTAATTATTTCAATAAGATTGTTGAATATCTTACCGCGTCCGCTTAGTTCATACAGCTTATCCTGAATACTCTGAAAGTCATAATATTCGGCATTACGCAGTACTATGCCTTTCTTAGTCATACTCGAACCTTTGATATTTGTGTAATTATTTTGTCTTGATTTTTATTGACTGGAGCCTATCCCTCCGCTATGTTTCCATAGCTTCATTGGTACTGTGGCTCCGCTTTCCGTCAAATTAAAATGAGTTATACCTGTTGGATTTCCTCATTAACGCTTCTTTGTGTGTAATCACTCCACATTCTGACATTACCACGTTCCGATAATCCAATCTGTTCATATATATTCTTAGGTTTGCCCTCTGAGCCTGTATGCTTGACAATGCCTGTAACATTGTAAGGAGTTTCATACCATGCAATTTTACTAATCCTCGCATACTCCACATCCGTGGTAACAGCATTTCTGCCGCTCGCATTCTTTAGACTCGTACAATCGGACATTTGCTCGGTAACCTTGCAGTTACATCCTAACCATAAATATTTTATAGGCCCCCGGCATATAGGCAACACCGTTCACCTCTGAATGACTTTCCACAGCTTTATCTGTTTGGGCTGCTCTCTGCCGACTTTAACGTGCTTTATACATCGCCGCTATTACACGCAGCTTTGCATAACGTAACCTCAGGGTAGGTGTTTCAGGACGTTACTCCGTCATTCCACCTTTTGAATTATCAGTTCTCATAAATCGAACTGTTTTCATGTTCTTATTTAGTGCCTGACCTTTTCAGTCAGGAACGTGTCGCACGCAAGGGATTTTTCTTGCGTCATCGTAATACACCTCGCTTTCTGTATTGTAAAGCGTTTGGTATGCTAATTTCGCATACTATTGCGATAGGTAAGGTTTTGAAGTAATCTCCGCCTTTTCCCCCGCTTAGCACCGTGCATGCGACTTTCACCGCACACGGCGCTCCATCGGTATTACAATTTTGTTAGATTGGTATTACTTTCAAAGTTGTTGAAACGTTTAATTTACAGGATTCCCTGCTAACATTCGGAATTTATTGATTTTATCAAGCTGAGATTTATTAGGTTTGATTTTTTTCAGATATGCTTGTATGGTTTCAGGCTTAACAGCGTGAATCAACATGTGAACTATCACAAGATTTTTGTATTCATCTGTACCACCCTTACTGATTGGCTTTTTATGATGACAGTGAATTTCGTCAATCCAAAGCACCTTTCCTGTGACAGCGCACTTACCGTACTGTGCGGCATAAAGTGAAACTCTGTTATCCATATACTCAACGCTTCTGTTCGGTATATAGGCTCTTGCGAGCATATGAAGTACCGATATAACGTATTTTTTAAATTTCAAACTTTTATGAATTTCCTCTCTGCCCTCTGCTGTATATTTGCATATCTTGTTTTTCTTGTCCATAGCGTTTTTAGTCTGAACATATCCTATCGGACATATTGGTTCTTGATTTAGAAAACGAATCATTTGACTTTTCCGTATCTGCCCGCTATATATTTATGACGTATACTTCCTTGTCTGCTGATTTGTCCTCTTAAACGGTTATACCATACCTTGTTGATTTGAAATTGTATTTTCATACAGTCAAGATTTACACAAGTTGCACATCTATAATAATTATGAATCCCAATAACCATAGAGTTGTACTGCCGTATGTTGGTTGTCATACTTATACTATCTTTGCTGTGCTGTATGGCAATAATTTGCCGCTTTAATTTTTCCGCTTCTTTTTTTACCGCTTTATCAGACATATGAGACCTAGCAATGTATTTTTCTCCTTTCCGTGCCGCTTTTAATTTAAAACCTAAAAATTCAGAGTAATTCTTTTTGAGATTGACCACCTTTGATTTTTCTTCGCTGATTTCAAATTTAAGACGTTCTTTAAGCCACTTTTTTACGGCAATAAAGATTTTATCAGCATCACTGCATTTCCGGCAGAAAATTTTAAAATCATCCGCATATCGCACAATATACATTTCTTTCA
>CAJKFZ010000039.1 GCA_905199285.1 uncultured Ruminococcus sp. | reverse complement strand
AAAAGAAAGAACTCGCTTCAAAATCAATGTCCCAGATAGAAAAAAGTTTTAAAGAAAAATCAGGTTCAACAGGAATTCCAGCATCTGTTTATACAGATGCAATAGATGACGAATATCTTAAAGATGTTATTGAAATCTATATCACCCACGCTTTCAAATTATTTACTGCACCAGAATTAGGAAGCGGATATGATCCAACAGTTCCTAACAGCAAACTTGAATCGTCCATAGACGCATTTTTCAATGAACAAGCTGAAAAAAATGGCTATGAAAAAGATGAAGTATTTATTAAAAAGCTGGAAGCAACGAAAAATAATGCCTATAAAATAATCGGAAACAACTGCGATGTTTATAAATTATCATCTTTATACAACCATGGCGCTATGCCGAAAATTTCAAAGCTTTATAAAATGCGTCCGCTTCTCACGTTTGCTTCAACCGGAGCTGTCGTTCTTCTGATTCTGTTTTTATTAGCAATAAATCGTAAGGACAAGAAAGTATTTCTGTACTGGACGGGTATTTCTGCTATTATTTCCGGTGTTATCGGAACGGTTCCGAGCGCTTATCTGCTTGCAACAAAATATTTTAATGCATTTTCAATCAAACAACCTCAGGTTTTCGCCGCCTACACCGGAGCGATGTATAAAATTACAGAAGCATTCATGGCGGCAAGCATTGCATTAATAGTTGTTGGAATTTCAGTGATCGTTCTTTACGCAGTATTTTGTAGTAAAAATAAAATTACCGAGCAAAAAATGGAAGTTATTAATAGTTCCGAATCTGATAAATAAACGAAAGCTCTTGGTTCTGAAAATGAACTAAGAGCTTTTTGTATCATTTTTTATTTTCATGACGTTCACTGATTTCTTCTTTTAAATCAAGAAAATATTGTTTCAGTGTTTTTTCATTATCAAATTTAAGCTTTGGAAACGATTTTTCAATTCGTCTGATATTAAAACTGTGTTTTTCAAGTTGATTTTTATATTTTTCACGAAGTTCTTCCATTCTTTTATGCATCTCGTTACGCTTTTCGTCGAGTGCGTCTTTGCGAGTTTTGATTTCTTCGACAGTATCAAATATCTTTTCACCTGTTTTATCAGAAATCTTACGCATTTCCGCTGAAATTCCTTCCAGAATACGAATCTTCTTTTTGAAATTAATAATTGCAAGAATCGTGAAGATCATATCCGAAACAAAGCACAGCATTATAACAGAAATCACTATAATTCCAAGAGTATGGGGAATTTTGCTGACGAAAACTGATATCAGTGGGTGAATCAATCTTACAACGATCAGGCAGGCGACTCCCCACAGCAAGGAAAATTTAAGACAAATATATCCGTGCAGATTGAATTTGTCCTGAGAATAATCCCACCATTTCATGTTAAAGATCTTTTCCAGAATGAAACCTGTAAACAATTCAAGAAGCGAAGTGAGGATCACTGAGCCAAGATAAAGAATAATAAGATTATTTTTTATCGGTTCAAGCATTCCGACAACAATAATGACTCCAAACCCATAAATCGGACAATACGGGCCATTTAGAAACCCTCTGTTAATAAATTTTCCTTGTTCAACAGCCTGATAAACAACTTCCAGACTCCATCCAAAGAATGAATAAATTATAAAGTATGAAATAATGTTATAAAAATTCAGGTAATCTATTGGAAACACCCCTTAATATCCAAGTTCTTCGCCAACAATAATTACTTTTATGCGTCCTTTATGACGCTGTTGAGCTGAAATAAGATAATTGCAGCAAATTCTGCCGTCTCCGGAACATCCGTCATATATTTGACGGTCACTCTTAAGAAGAGAAACGCACTCGCCGTTCTCCTTACAGTAAGTCGGACAATTCAGTCTAACACAGTTAGGAGGAGCAGCTTCGGTTTTTACACGCAGCTCTGCTTCTTTAAGGTCACGGACAATTTTATTATATCCGGCAATAATAATTACTGATTCAGGACCAAAAGCGATCGCAGCAATTCTGTTGCTGTTTCCGTCAACATTATAAAGAACGCCGTCCTCAGTGATAGCGTTAGTGCTTGAAATATAAACGTCTGCCGAAAAATCCTGCCTGTAATTCTTCTTTACCTCCTCGGTCGAATTTCCCTTAGAACGATCGAGATATGTATATTCAGGAGAACTGATAAGTTCCTTAATACCGCATTCAGCCATCGAGACAGTTCCGCCGTGAGTTATAACGTCACCTTCTTTTAAAAGTGAGTTAACGATTTCCGGCACATCGTTTTTGGTTTCGGCATAATAAAATTCCATATTGTTTTTCCTGATTTTCTCGCCGACCTTGTCTATTTTCTTTTTAAGAAGTATTTTTTTATTTTCGTCCATGATAAGCAGTCCTTTCTAAATAAAAGCGGGACATATACAGTCCCGCAGAATTGATTGAATAGTATTAGTCGTTATCAGGCTCAAGAACAGCATAATTGCCGTCCTCACGCTTATAAACGACGTTTGTTTCACCTGTTTCGGCATTAGAGAACATAAAGAATTTATGTCCAAGCATATTCATCTGTAAAATAGCCTCTTCAACGTGCATCGGACGCATTTTGAACTTTTTATGCTTGATTACCTCATAATCAGATACATCAGAAACAGGCTCGGCAAAAGACTCCTTAAAGGCTGTATCTTTGAGTTTTTTCTCAATACGAGTTTTGTTTTTACGAATCTGTCTGATAATCTTATCTATAGCGTCATCAAGAGCGACCATTTTATCTTCAGCGCTGCGTTCAGCACGATAGATCATGCTGTTATACTTAACTGTAAGTTCCAGTTCGATCTGATTCTTAAATTCTTTGATAACAATTTTAGCCTCAGCCTCTTCGCCGAAGAATTTTCCAAGTCTTGAGTCAATTCTCGAAACTGCGTGTTCTGAAAAATTTTGTGGAATCTGCATTTTTTTTGCTGTGATAGTTGTTTTCATAGATTGTCCTCCTTAGGCTTTGAAAAAACAAAGCATAAACTTTATGTTTATATTATACCATAGATTTCCGATTTATACAAGCCTTTTTGTGAAGTTTGTGGATAATGTATAATCTGATAAGCTTTATTTGTGAGTTTTGACTAATCACGACTTAACGCATCCAACATAACCTGAGCGATGTTTTCGGTTTTAAGCGATGTATTATTTTTGTCCTCGATAAGAATACAGAAAGCCACAGGAAGGTCAGGATCGTCTACAAATCCTACAAGAAGAGAATTTTCCGTGTTTCCCTCATTAACCTGAGCAGTACCGCTTTTTACGCCGAGCTTATATCCGGTTATCAGATTGGCATAGTGATTTTCTCCGTTAGTGAGAAGAATCTGCTTAACCGTTTCAGCCGTATCATCAGAAAAAAGTCTGTCGCTGAACTGAGTTTTAGCGTCATCGTTTATTTTTCCGTAAACATCAGTCGTGTGGTCTATCAGATGAGGAATAGTCATTTCTCCTGACTCGTTGGCAATTGCACTCTGCCACATCATAAGCTGGATCGGACTGACAAGCGTATCACCTTGACCAATGCATCCCCACTGAGTTTTGAATTCATAAGGATCATTTAAAGTTGTGGAAGCCTTCTGACAGCGTATGCCATCAATATCGAAATATTCTTCTTCATCTTCATTAACAGCATATCCAAGTTTTTCGTAAATTTTTTTTACCTGACTAAGCGGAAGGTCTTCATCCTCGATAAGCTGGGCGAAGAACGGATTACAGCTATTTTCAACTGCCTGCTGAATATTCTGCGTTCCGTGACCATAAGCGTTATGACAATCAATATTATTTCCGCCTTTATTCATATAAGTTCCGCTGCATGAGAAACTTTTTGAGAAAAGCGTATCTGCTCCCATTATTTCCAATGCCGCAATAACGGTGGAAACCTTCTGTGTTGAACCCGGAACAGTTCCATAAAGCGTTTTTGATATAAGCGTACCCGACTTAAAATCTGAAATGTTTTCGTATCCCTTTGTGACATCAAGTGACGGCAGGCTGGTGCAAATGAGAATTTCTCCTGTTTTGTAATTATATGCAACAGCGCATCCGTCCTGATTTCCAAACGCATTGTAAACGGTACGGTTTGCTTTATGATCGAGTGTAGTGTAAATTGCTGCCTTTCCGCCCTCTCTTACAAGTCCGGCAGAAAAACTGTAATTGTTAAGCTTTTCGAGATTCTGAGCTACGAGTGTGTTGGTCATTTGTCCCTTATCATCGCCAATAAGATTACCAACATCTATAAAATAATTGTCCTCGTATTCTCCGTTCCCCGAACCGTCAAAAAGCACATCTCCATTTCTGTCATAAACCATTCCAAGCTCATGACTGTCGGAATGCATCATGTAAAATGAAGCCTCACGCTGGATTTTTATTACAAGTGCGATCATTCCGGTAACGAAAAAGACGAGAAACAGACTTATTATTCCCTGACAACGTTTTATGCTTTTCATGCCTTTCGCCTCCTGAGATTAAAACTTGATATTTTTTTATGAGGTTTCGGAGGTTTAAAAACAGGCGACTGGCTTGCAACAAGCATTCCGGTCATGAATCCGCTGGTCATAAGCGAACTTCCTCCTGATGAAATAAATGGAATTGTAACGCCTGTAAATGGAATCATATTGCATGAGCCGAAAATATTAAGAGCCATCTGAACGGTGAAGGCTGCACATACTCCGGCGGCCATGGTGCTATGAAAATACGAACGTGGAGGATTGATAAGCGGAAGCATAACAATTATAAGAATTGCCAGAACCATCATCAGAGCATAAAGCAATCCCCATTCTTCTGAAATAGTTGCAAAAACAATATCGTTTTCGTGAGCAAATACATTATGAAGGAATCCGTATCCTGGACCTTTTCCAAACCAACCGCCGTTAGCTATTCCGATAAGAGCCTGCGACTGCTGATAGCCGTTTCCGTTTATATCGTTCCAGATGTCAGCGTGAAGACGTTCCTGAACATATGCCGGAGCGAATTTCATACCAATAATAGCCACTACAAGAAGTACGATTCCAGCGCCGATAAGTTTCTTTTTAGAAAATTTCGCTTTAGGATAACAAATTCTCAAAAGGAATCCGCAGGCATAAATGCCAATAAAAGTCGGGAGGCTTCCAAGATCACGGCACCACCATTGTAAAAGACATATGGCAGCCGTAATTCCCATTAAGGCGAAATTTTCGTAAACCACATGAAAACAGAGAATTTTATGTTTCTTCTGCTGTTCAGCAATAGATGTTGCACAGGCGAGAACAAACAGCGGTTTAATAAATTCAGATGGCTGTAAAGTGATCGGACCGAGATGAATCCACATACTCCTGCTGCCTGTTAATGTAACGATTACGAGCATAAGTATTCCGATACCGATGTAAAAATATTTTTTCTGCATCTGAAGCCATTTATGATTGCGGCAAAGCAGATATCCGGCTCTGCAAGCGATAAGAGCTGTGATACAAGTTATATAATGCTTGACAGAAAGATGTACACCGCCGAAACAGGATTGAAATATAACGCTCATATTCAAAACGAGGAGTAAAAGAAAATCAATAGTAAAAGTTGACTGTTTGAAAAATGGCATTATGATAAAATAAACAAGATCAAGACCGATAACTGCTCCGGAAAGAATAATTATATCAGCAAGATCAGAATAATTGCCGTTTAAGAAAACGTTCAGAAGCATTCCTGCGTGAGCCAGCAAAACAAAGATAGCAGAAAAGACATAAGAACATTTATTACCTGACATTTGCATCACTCCTTCTTCTGAAAATCAATCGTCTGTTGCCAAGAGTTATCATATCGTTTTCTCTTAGCTGAATCTGCTTAACAAGATTTCCGTTGACAAAAACTCCCGATTTTGAACCAATATCAGTAATGGTCCAGATACCGTTTGAAATTGTTAGCATTGCGTGGTATCTTGAAACTGAAAGATCAGGCAGACGTATATCGGCTGAAGCGTGCCTGCCGATAAGTATTTCATCGCATCCCAGAGGATAGCTTGTGTTGTAATCAGCAAGTTCCATGAAGCTGGTCATTCTGTTCCAGCGTTTGTTTCCTGTACTTCGTTCGTGGTAAGCTGCTAAGATCAAAACAAGAGCGCATATATCAAGTGAAGCAGCAGCAACAGCGCAAAGAATCAGCTTTAACGAATCCATGAAAATACCTCCATATTTAATTAGTCTTATTTTACAATATAATTATAGCATATCATTCCGGCAATTGCAACCTTAGTTGATAAGATTTAACCAATTGTTACACAACCGTAATGATTGTATACTCGCCGCTATTGCAAACATAGCAATCCTGCCGACATAAAATCCGTATGTCTGCGTCATCCTCCTCGTCATACGACAGTATGCTTTCGTCGTCTTCCTTGACATACGAATTTTCTGTTCGGCATTTTTTGCAACATTTGCAATAGCGGCGAGTATATAAAACAAGGCTGTTACACTTTAATGCAACAGCCTTTTCAAATTATTCAGCATTTTCTGATGTTTCGTCTTTTTCCTCTACCGCATCATCATCAAGAATTGATTCTGAAACAAGACCTTTCATGATCTTTTCAAATTCAGCTCCATCAATTTTCTCGAATTTAAGGAGGTATTTTGCAACAAAATGAAGCTTATCAATATTATTTTTAAGAATCTCAGCACAATCGCTATAGGCTTTTTCGATGATAAGCTTAACTTCTTCATCGATCTGAGCAGCAACTGATTCGCTGTAGTTTCTTGTATGACCGTAATCCTTTCCGAGGAAAACTTCGTCATTATCAGAACCATAAACAACAGTTCCAAGCTTTTTTGAGAAGCCGTATTTTGTTATCATATTGCGGGCTGTTGAAGTAGCTCTTTCAATATCGTTTGAAGCTCCTGTACAGATATCATCAAGAACAAGCTCTTCTGCAACACGTCCGCCGAGAAGCATTATAATGTTTTCTCTCATCTGATTTCTCGAAACGTGCTGGTCATTGGAATCCGGACGTGTAACCGTAAGTCCGGCAGCCATTCCACGCTGAATAATAGTAACCTGATGAACCTTATCCTGCGTTGGAAGATTGTAAGCTGCGATCGCATGACCTGCTTCGTGATATGCAGTAACACGTCTGTCATGCTCAGAAACGATGCGGGATTTCTTTTCAGGACCTGCAATGACCTTCATAGTTGCTTCTTCAATATCAGCCTCGGTAACGGCCATTCTGTTGCCTCTTGCAGCGAGCAGAGCAGCTTCATTGAGAAGATTTTCAAGATCAGCGCCTGTGAATCCCTGAGTAGTCTGAGCGATTATCTTCAGGTCAACATCCGGACCGAGGGGCTTATTTTTCGCATGAACACGGAGAATCTCTTCACGTCCCTTAACGTCAGGATATCCGACAACGATCTGTCTGTCGAATCTTCCAGGACGAAGAAGAGCCGGGTCAAGAATATCACGTCTGTTTGTAGCAGCGATAACAATAACGCTTTCATTGCCCGTAAAACCGTCCATTTCAACGAGAAGCTGATTAAGAGTCTGTTCACGCTCATCGTGACCGCCTCCAAGACCTGCGCCTCTGTGACGGCCTACCGCATCGATCTCGTCGATAAATATAATTGCTGGAGCGTGTTTTTTAGCCTGTTCAAAAAGATCTCTCACACGGGAAGCTCCCACACCGACAAACATTTCTACGAAATCAGAACCGGAAATCGGGAAGAACGGACATCCTGCCTCACCTGCAACAGCTCTTGCGAGAAGAGTTTTACCTGTTCCGGGAGGTCCGAGGAGAAGCACGCCCTTAGGAACTTTAGCGCCGATCTCTTTATACTTATTAGGATGTTTCAAGAAATCAACGATTTCCTCAAGCTCCTGTTTTTCCTCGTCAGCGCCGGCAACATCTTTAAATGTAGCCTTTCTTGCACTTGCCTGATTTTTTAGATTAGCCTTGCCGAAAGAAGAATATTTTCCGCCGCCGCCGCTCTGCTTCATCATGAAATACAGGATAGCACAACCGAGAATAACCGTTATAATAACCGGAATAAGCGAATATATCCATGATCTGTCAGTTATTTTAATATAATTCTGATTGAGAGTCGTTTCCTCAGATAAATATTTTCGGTTATAGAGTTTTCTGTAATCTTCGGTGTCTTCAAGGAAAACACTTACATTCGGAACATCATATTTGTATTCCTTATCGTCGCCTCTGAGCTTATAGGTAAGTTCTCCTGTTCCGAGATCCAGTTCGTAATCGGAAACCTCGAAATTATCGAAATGTACCATTACTTTACTGTAGTTTGTTTTAGCAGAATTCTTTGCAATTTTTGAGCTTACAAAATAAATGCAGCCGATTGCAAGAAGAATTATGATAAGGTAGGTAAAAATGCCCTTGTTCTTTTTTGGTGTCAAATCATCCACTCCAATCAATTATAGCTATATTTAAGATTCTTACTGTATCGCAGCCGGGTTTAACTCTGTCTGCAATACCAATTTCCTCTGCGAAAATCGTTCCGACTTCGTCCTCAATAAAATGAAGTGATGAACGATGTTCTTTAGGAACAGTTTCGTTTATCAGTTTTTTTACAGAGGAGTTAAATGTTCTGCCGCAAAGCTGGATTTTATCTCCGAAACGACGATTTCGCACGATTGCTCTTCCTATTATATTATCATAATCAAGCGAGTAAAATGTTGATTTTTTGTGAACATCTTCAATTTTCTTTAAATTTTCACATTCATCCAGCGTACAATACATTATTTTATCGGGAAATATTTTATTTTCTCCTAAAACAAGCTCTACTGAAAGATTTTCGACTTCATTTTGAAGAGGAATTTTTCTGATTTCAATATTATTTCCATCAGATATAAGAAAAATATCCCGGGACAAATTCATTTTTCCGCCTCTGAGCAGAATATCGTCCGCCATTGTCAGTCTTTCCGATGAATAGGGGAGAGAATTATCGCTGAAAAGCTTTGCAAGACATCGGCGGCGAATAACCTGATCGTATTTGTCAAGTCCGGAAAATGAGTTTCCATGCCTGCAATTCTGCATTGCCTTTCTTACCTCATTATCAATAAATTCGTTTTCAGACCGAACAGCTCCAATGGCTCCTATAGATGTTTTAACAACAGAGCTGTTTATTTCCTGAAGCAGGGGAATGATCTTATGACGAATTTTATTTCGCGTATAATTATCAGAAAGATTCGTCCTGTCGGTAACAAAGTTTTGATTTCGAGATGAAAGAAAAGCCTCTATTTCGTTGCGGGTTACGGTCAGAAGAGGTCTTATGATATTATCTCTGATCGGCGGGATTCCGGCAAGACCTTTTATTGCCGAACCTCTTATAAGATTCAGTATAACGGTTTCAAGATTATCGTTTGCATTATGAGCAGTAGCAATTTTTTTTTCAATAGAATTTTTCTCGAAAATCTCATATCGAAGTATTCTCGCTGCTTCCTCATCGGAAAGACCGTTCTCTGCGGCATATTTTTTAACGTTGCATCTTTCAGCTTTAAATGGAATATTCAATTTTTTACAGAGTTTGCGGCAAAATTCTTCATCGGAATCGCTTTCGCTTCCTCTTAGGGAATGATTAACGTGCAGAGCCTCAACGCTTATATTGAATTTTTCACGCAGATCAGACAAAACCAGCAGGAGACAAACGCTGTCTGCTCCTCCGGAAAGACCACAGACAACGCAGTCTCCGTTTTCAAGCATTTTGTTTTCACTGATGAACCGATAAATTTTGTTTATCATATGTTTATCCCTCTGGAGGAGCGTTATACTCGGGATTTGAAAATCTTGTATACTGACCGTCCCAGATCAGCTCAACAGTACCTGTTTCACCATGACGATTTTTGGCAACGATACATTCAGAAATGTTCTGCCGTTGACTTTCTTTATTGTAATATGCTTCACGGTAAAGAAAAAGAACAATATCGGCATCCTGCTCGATAGAACCTGATTCACGGAGATCTGAAAGCATAGGACGCTTATCAGTACGGCTTTCAACGGCACGGGAGAGCTGTGAAAGAAGAATTACCGGAACATTAAGTTCCTTTGCCATAACTTTAAGCTGTCTTGTGATCTCGGAAATAACGACAACTCGATTATCCGAGCGTGAAGTAGATTCCATGAGCTGAAGATAGTCGATAATAACAAGTCCGAGATTTTTTGTACGGCGGAGCTTTGCTTTCATCTGCTGAACAGTCATGCTTGCCGTATCGTCAATATAAAGCGGAAGGGTACTTAAATAACCTGCGCTTGTTGCAAGCTTTACCCAATCGTCTCCGGAGATTCTTCCGTTTCTGAGCGAATTTGAATCAACAAGAGCTTCTGTTGAAAGCACTCTCGTTGCAAGCTGTTCCTTAGACATTTCGAGGTTGAATGTTACAACTTCCTTTTCGGAATGTCTTGCAACGTTAGTGGCAATATTCATGGCAAAAGAGGTTTTTCCCATACCGGGACGAGCGGCAATGATGATCAGGTCAGACTTATTCAGTCCGGAAGTAATGCTGTCGAGAAGAGTGAATCCGGTTCGTGCGCCGACATACTTTTCTTTATCAGGACCTGAGATTTTACCCAGTCTGTCATAAGCCTCAGCGATAGCTTCGGAAATTGGAATAAGCCCACGGACGTCACGTCCCTGACGTATATCGTAAATTTTCTGTTCTGCCGCATCAAGCAGGAGCTGAGAGTCACTTTCACCGGATTGAATATCTTCAAGAATAGTTCTTGCAGCATATCCGAGACTTCGTATAAAATATTTATCTGCAACGATTTTACAGTAGCTTTCAATATTTGAAGTTGAGGGGAGCGTTTCTCCTATTTCGGAAAGATAACGACGTCCCTCGGCTGAACTTTCAAAAATATGAAGTTTTTCCGCCTCATTGAGAACTGTTATAATATCAACGGGAGAACCGGTTGAAAACATTCTTAAAATTATTGAATAAATGGCTTTATGCTGTTCGCTGTAAAAAAACTCCGGCTTTATTTTTTCAACAACAAGGGGCAGAATTGAAGAATCGGCAATTACAGCTCCTAAAACGGATTGCTCCGCCTCGATACTGTGCGGCAGTTCTCTGGCGGAGCCATTGAAATTATAATCATCCATAACAATTACCGGAATCAGCCCTCAATAACCTCAACGTCGATCGTTTCAGAAATGCCGTTATAAAGTTTAACAACAGCGGTATAAGAACCAAAATTCTTTATATCTGCGCTGAGAACGATTTTCTTTTTATCGACTTTAACTTCAAGCTGTTCGCTTATTGCGTCTGCAACGTTTCCGGCAGTAACAGAGCCGAAAAGTTTTCCGTTTGAGCCTGCTTTAGCCTTGATGTTTACTTTTTTTCCGTTGATCTTGGCAGCAGATTCTTTAGCGGCCTGAATTTCGAGATCGATCTTATGCTGAGCAGAGGACTGCTGTCCCTGAAGCTTGCTCATATTCTGTGCAGTTGCTTCAACAGCGTACCCCTTAGGAAGAAGCATATTTCTTGCATATCCATCAGCAACGTTTTTAACTTCTCCTTTTTTGCCGGAACCTTTTACATCCTGTAAAAAAATAACTTTCATTATAAATCAGCCTTTCTATAATTATGTATTGTTTAACGCCAGACGGTCGTCAATAGCGTGTATCAGCAATTTTACTGCTTCCTGAATCGTTTTGTTTTCAAGCTGTACGGCAGCCATAGTCTGGTGACCTCCGCCGCCAAGCTGTTCCATTATAACCTGAACATTAACTGCTCCGAGCGATCTTGCGGAAATATTGATTGTATTTCCTGTTTTGTACAAGACGAATGAAGCGTCAACGTCAGAAATTCCAAGAAGCTCATCAGCAGCCTGAGGTGCGACAATGCGTATATCGTCCGACTTGAAATCAGCAGCAGCGATTGCGCATTTATGGTGAATTTTAGCTGAAGAGATTATTTGTGTTTTTCTTTTATATGAATCTATTGAGTTTGAGAAAAGAAGTTTTACAGCAACCGTATCTGCGCCAAGTTTTTTAAGGTATGCCGCAGCTTCAAATGTCCGGACTCCGGTTCTCATAACGAAATTTTTCGTATCGAGCATGATTCCGGCAAGAAGAGCCTCTGCGTAGCAGCTAGGGAATCTTTCATCAGTATCGAATCTGAAATACTGAATGATCTCAGTAACCATTTCAGAAGCTGATGAAGCGTAAGGCTCATGGTGAAAAATGACCGCATTATCAATGAAATTGACAGTTTTTCTGTGGTGATCAATGACTACAACAGATTTTGTCCTTTCATAAAGGCGAGGACTTTCAATGAGATCCTTATTGTGAGTGTCAACAATAATAAGCATGTCGTTTTCTTCAAATATATCCTCAGCTTCTTCCGGTGTGATAAAGAGCGAATTATCGGTCTGTTCTTCGACAATATCAATGAGATGAGATGCAAGGTTTTTAGAACGATCAACAACAATATGAACTTCCTTACCGAGCAGACGTACCGCTCCTGCCATACCGCACGAAGCTCCGACAGAATCAAGATCGCCGAATCGGTGTCCCATAATGAAGATTTTTCCGGAACCGGTTATGAGATCCTGCAAAGCGTTTGCGATTACTCTTGTTTTAGCATGAGAACGTTTTTCAATTCCTTTTGAAACTCCGCCGAAAAATCTGTAACCATTTTCGGTTTTAACAACAGCCTGATCGCCGCCTCTTCCAAGAGCCATATCAATACACTGTTTGGCAATTTTCTCACTTTCTGCGAGCGAATCGGCGCCAAGACCGACTCCGATCGAAAATGTTAGTGGATATTTTGCAGATATTTTTATATTGCGTGCAAGATCGAGAATCTTGAATTTTTCGTCGATTATCTGCTTCATGTGACGATTTTCAATAACAGCATAAAAAGTGTTGGAGGAGGTCTTTTTTATAAAACCGTTGGTGTTGTTCATAAAATTCTCAATAAGCTTTTCAGTTTCAACTGACGTCTGAGATTTTTCACTTTCTTTAGCATTATTCATTATTTCGTCATAATTGTCAATAGTTATAATAACAACATTCGGATGAGATTCGTCGCAAGTCTTTTTAAGCATGAAATAATTTGTATCGTCATGAAAATAAAGAACGAGAAAACTCATATCGAGCCTGTCAAACTTTTCCGCCGTAACCTGATATACGCACCCGTTTATGGGACAGACAGTGGTTCCGTTTTCAGAAAGTGAAGATATATCTATATTGACAAAGCTTTCAAAATTCAAACCGTAAACATCCTGTCCCATACCGATTTTTTCAGCAAATATCTGGTTATACCAGACAAACTGACGATTTCCGTCTATAACAGCGATAGGCGCAGGGAGAGAATTCATATATTCCGCAGCAGAATTTTCAAGATGAGAATTCATTTTTGAAATGTGTCTTATAGAATTCTTTGAATAAATCAAATAAAACGCTATACAGACAGCAGCAAGGATAAAAGCCGAAATAAAGCAGAAAAATCCAAGATTGCTGTTATATTTATGAAGCAAAAACGCTGATGCGGCAACATCTGCGAGCAGCAGAAGCTGTATCACGAGCAATGCGGCCGAGAATTTGTTTTTCACTTTTTTCGCCCCTTTCAGGAACTATCAGGTTTCCATTATAATAGGAAGGATCATAGGACTTCTTTTTGTTTTCTGATAAATATAATCGGAAAGAGAGTCACGAAGCTTTCCTTTAAGGGCATTCCATTCTCTTAATTCAGCATAAGAGCATGATGTAAGAACGCTGTTTAAAAGAAGTTTTGCTTCAACCATAAGTTCCTCGGATTCTCTCACGTAGACAAATCCTCGTGAGATAATATCAGGACCGGCAACGATTTCATTGGAAGCACGTTCTATTCCAATAACTATTATAATAAGACCGTCCTGAGCAAGATGCTTTCTGTCACGAAGCACTATCGAACCGACATCACCGACTCCGAGTCCGTCAACAAGAACTCTTCCGGCTGGAACCTGTGAAACAACGCTCATTCGGCTTCCGTCTGTTTCAATAACGTTACCAATTTCAGCGATAATAACATTATTTTCCGGAATTCCCATCTGGAGAGCAAGACCGGCGTGTTTTTTCAGATGTTTATACTCGCCGTGAACAGGGATAAAGAATTTGGGCTTTGTTAAAGCAAGAAGAAGTTTCAGTTCCTCTTGGCAAGCATGACCTGAAACGTGAACCTCATACATTGCTTCGTAAACTACCTCGGCACCGGATTTCATCAGTTCGTTGACAACACGGGTAACAAATTTTTCATTACCAGGAATAGGGGTAGCAGAGATGATAATGAAATCCATTGGAGTGATATTCACCTTTTTATGGTCGTTCATAGCCATTCGGGTAAGAGCGGACATAGGTTCGCCCTGACTTCCGGTCGTGATAAGAACGATTCTTTCGCTTTCGTAGCGGTTCATCATTTCAATGTCAATGATGATTCCGTCTGGCACTTTAAGATAACCGAGTTCGATCGCTGTATTTATGACGTTTATCATGCTTCTTCCGAAAACAGCAACTTTTCTGCCGTATCTTTCGGCAGAGTTGATAATTTGCTGCACACGATGGATATTTGAAGAGAAAGTTGCTATGATGATTCTTTTGCCTTCACCCATTTTGAAGAGCTTGTCGAATGATTCACCGACAGTTCGCTCTGAATGAGTATATCCGGGACGCTCAGCATTTGTCGAATCCGCCATAAGAGCAAGAACACCTCTGCTTCCGAGTTCACCGAATCTTGCAAGATCAATAATTTCGCCGTCGATAGGGGAGTAATCCACCTTGAAATCGCCTGTGTGGACAATAATTCCTGCCGGAGTATGAATAGCCATACCAACAGCGTCCGGAATAGAATGGTTTACCTTTATAAATTCGACTGCCATGCATCCCATTTTAACGGTTTTTTTAGGCTGGACAACGTTCAGCGTGGCTTTTCCGTAAAGACCATGTTCACGGAGCTTGCCCTCAATAAGACCTATAGTAAGCCTTGTTCCGTAAACAGGAACATTGATTTTTTTAAGAAGATAAGCAAGACCGCCGATATGGTCTTCATGTCCGTGAGTAATAACGATTCCTCTTATTTTCTCTTTATTACGCTCAACATAGGTAAAGTCCGGTATAACGATATCAACTCCGGGCATATCAGCATCAGGAAATGCAAGTCCGCAGTCGAGAATAAAAATATCGTTGGAGCATTCAAAAACGGTCATATTTTTTCCAATCTCGTTCAATCCGCCGAGGGGAATTATCTTTACCGGAGTCCTTTTTATTTCTTTAGGCTGTTTCGGACGTGATTTTGCCGGAATGAATGAAGTCTGTACTTCGTTTACATTGACATTATTATTCTGCGGAGCCGATGGTTTTGACGGCTTTTTATAATATCTTTTATGTGCAGATGTGGGATTTCCATAATTGTTTCTGCGTGTATACTTCTTATTATTTTCTTTTTCGTTCACTATATAACCTCTCTTTCGTTGGCTGAGGAGCTTCTGAACTGGAACGAACGTGTTCA
>CAJKFZ010000038.1 GCA_905199285.1 uncultured Ruminococcus sp. | reverse complement strand
CGAATACATGACCGGCGGAAGAGCCGTTATTCTCGGCAAAACCGGAAAAAATTTCGCAGCAGGAATGTCCGGCGGTATTGCCTATGTTCTCGATGAGGACAGAGACCTTTACATGAAGCTGAATAAATCCCTCGTTTCACTCGAAGGAGTTACCGAAAAATACGATATTATAGAGCTTAAAAATATTATCGAGGAACACGCTGCTTCCACAGGTTCTGAAAAGGCAAAGAAAATTCTTGAAAATTTTGAGGAGTATATCCCATGCTTCAAGAAGGTTATTCCTCACGATTACGCAAAAATAAGAAGTGCAGTTCTTGCTCTGGAAGAAAAGGGCATGACGAGCGAACAAGCTGAAATAGAGGCATTTTTCATCACAAGGAAGGAGGCTTGAGCAATGGGTAAGCCAACAGGATTTTTAGATTTCGAAAGAACAGACAGCGCTGCCATTGAGCCTGCCGAGAGAATAAAAAACTACAATGAATTCCATACTCCGCTCAGTGATGAGCAGAGAAAACAGCAGGCGGCAAGATGCATGGACTGCGGAGTTCCTTTCTGTCAGAACGGAAAAATTTTATGCGGTATGATTTCGGGATGTCCGCTTAATAATCTTATTCCCGAATGGAATGATCTTCTTTGTTTCGATCATAAGGAACAGGCTTTAAGACGTTTGCTTATGACAAATAATTTTCCTGAATTTACTTCGAGAGTTTGTCCTGCTTTATGTGAAAAAGCCTGCACCTGCGGACTGAACGGCGATCCTGTTTCCGTTCGTGAAAACGAATTTGCCATCATCGAAAACGGCTTTGAGAATGGACTCATTCATCCGGAAGTTCCTAAGATAAGAAGCGGTAAGAAAATCGCTGTAATAGGTTCCGGTCCGGCAGGACTTGCAGCAGCAGATACTCTTAACAGAAGAGGTCACAGCGTTACCGTTTTCGAGCGTTCTGACAGAGCCGGCGGACTTCTCATGTACGGTATCCCGAACATGAAGCTTGAAAAGAAAATAGTAAACCGCCGCATCGAGCTTATGAAAGCTGAGGGTGTTGTGTTTGTTACAAATGCCGACGTTGGAAATAATATTTCGGCTGATGAGATAAAAGAAAACTTCGATGCCGTTATTCTCGCCTGCGGTTCATCCTCGCCCCGTGATATCAATGCCGAGGGACGTGACGCAAATGGAATTTATTTCGCTGTGGATTTCCTTAAAGCGACGACTAAAAGTCTGCTTGATTCCGACTTGCAGGACGGAAATTATATATCTGCAAAGGATAAAAATGTGGTTATAATCGGCGGCGGAGATACCGGAAACGACTGCGTTGGAATTTCGATGAGACACGGCTGCGCTTCGGTAGTTCAGCTTGAAATGATGCCGAAGCTTCCCGATACAAGAGCCGAGGATAATCCGTGGCCGGAGTGGCCTAAAGTCAGCAAGACTGATTACGGTCAGGAAGAGGCTATAGCCGTTTTCGGTCATGACCCAAGAGTTTATCAGACGACGGTAAAGGAATTTATCAAGGATGAAAACGGCAGTCTTTGTGCAGTAAAAACAGTTAAACTCGGATTTTCAGTCGATCCTGAATCCGGCAGAAGAATCATGCAGGAAATTGCCGGAAGTGAAGAATTTATCACATGTGAGCTTTGTCTCATTGCCGCAGGTTTTACGGGAGCGCAGAACTATGTTGCCGAGGCTTTCGGAGTTGAATTGAATGAACGCTCCGCAGTTAAAACTGATTCGGGAAAATTTGCTTCATCGGCTGAAAAAATCTTCACTGCCGGAGATATGCATATTGGTCAGTCGCTTGTCGTACGAGCAATAAGAGAGGGCAGAGACGCTGCACGTGAGGTCGATCAGTACCTTATGGGATATACAAATTTATAAAGGAGAAAATTGCGGAGATGATTTATTCTGAAAATGAAATTCTTCAGTATATAGACGAAAACGACGTTAAATTCGTTAAGCTGACTTTTTGCAATTCAGAGGGCAGACTTAAAAATATATCTGTTTTATCTTCTGAAATGGCTTCGGTTTTCGAGCGTGGAATAAGGATAACGGCAAAAAAAATCGAGGGCTTTTCCGCTGCCGGAGGAAGAGATCTGTTCCTTTTTCCGGATTCGAAAACCATGACCGTTCTTCCATGGAGACCCCAGCAGGGCAGAGTTATCAGAATGTTTTGCTATATCAAATATGCCGACGGAACTCATTTCGAGGGCGACAGCAGATACTTCCTTAAAAAAGCGATGAAGCAGGCTCTTTCAAAAGGTTACTGCTTCCGCTTTGGAACATCATGCGAGTTTACTCTTTTCAAGAAAGATGAAAGCGGATTTCCGACCAAAACTCCCCATGATTTAGCCGGTTACTGCGATATTGCTCCGGATGACAGGGGAGAGAATATCCGCCGTGAAGTTTGCTTAACTCTTGAACAAATGGGTATTCATCCCGTTTCTTCACGTCATGAAAGCGGATTCGGTCAGCATGAGATAGACTTTAACGCTTCTTCCGCAGTTAAAGCGGCTGATACATTTTTAAGCTTTAAATCGGCAGTCAAGTCCGTTGCAGAAAGGAGCGGAGTTCACGCAAGCTTTATGCCGAAACCTCTGCGCAACGACAGCGGAAACGGTATGCATATCGGATTTAATATTTTTCCGGAGGGCGACTTCTTTGAGGAGAAAAACGGTGATACGGGTGAAGAACTCGGCTTTGCTGCAGCCGGAATTATGAAGCGTATCTGTGATTTTACCGTTTTTACCAATTCTACTGTGAATTCATATCAGCGGCTTGGCGAGTTTGCTGCTCCAAGAGATGTTGTATGGTCCGATGAAGAGGGCGCTCAGCTTATTAGAATCAGCAAGGACGGCGGAGATTCACCTGTGGTACTTCGTGCAGCAGACTGCGCCTGCAATCCTTATTACGTTCTGGGACTTATGATATATGCCGCTCTTGAAGGTATTGAGGAAAAGGCTCAGCTTCCGGAAAAGAACTGCGGAAGCGAGAAGCTTCCTTCAAATCTTGCAGAAGCCGCCAAGCTTGCAAAGGATTCAGAGTTTTTGAAAAAATACGTTCCCGAAAGTGTTCTGAACGAATTTATTGGCGCAAGAGAAGCGGAATGGAAAGAATATTCGTCAGCTTACGATAAGGAAGCCTTTGAAGACAAGAAATATTTTTACAGTCTCTGACGGAGGTTCGTTTTGGAAAATGTTCTTATTGTATCAAGCAGCAAAAACGCTGCGGAAGCGCTTGCCGGATTTATAAGAGAAGCATTTCAATGCAGTGTAAGAGGCGCAGAATCGAGCTATCAGGCTAAGGGAATATTCAGCGGGGAAAATTCGATTGAACTTGCTTTGATAAACGCTCCGCTTATGGATGAATCCGGACTCGAGCTTGCCGAATATATAACTGAAAACACAGCGGCAGGATGCATTCTTATAGTTAAGCCGGAGTTTGCGGAAAAGGCTGCGGAGAGGGCTGAAAAAAACGGTATAATAGTTGTCTCAAGACCGTTCAACAGGAATGTTTTGTATCAGCTTATAAAAGCGGTAGATATAACGGTACGGCGTTCGCTCAGGATGTATCAGGAGACTGTTCGTTTAGAAAAGAAAATCGATGAAATCAAGACAATTGACAAAGCTAAATTTCTTCTTATGGAGTTTAAGCAGATGACGGAAGCTCAGTCGCATGAGTATCTGGAGCAATATGCTATGAATAAGCGCAAGAAGAAGTATATAGCTGCGCTTGAAATTATTGATAAAATTAACGAGCAATATTTGTAAAAAGAAAAAGCACGATCAATAGCTTTTTCAGATTAGTTTGGAGGATAGTTATGTTTGATTCCATCCACGAAGAATGCGGCGTTTTCGGAATTTTTGAAAAAAATAATGCCGATGTTGCATCCTCTGTTTACTTCGGACTTTATGCACTTCAGCACAGAGGTCAGGAAAGCTGCGGTATTGCTGTCTGCGATGACGGAGTTTTTAGTCACAAGAGAGACAACGGTCTCGTTTCCGAGGTTTTCACCAGATCGGAACTCGACCGCCTCGGAAAAGGCAATATAGCGGTCGGTCACGTTCGCTATTCTACTACGGGAGGAAAATCCCACAGTAATATCCAGCCTCTTGTTATCCGCCATGTCAAGGGTAATCTTGCTCTTGTTCATAACGGAAATCTTGTCAATGCCGCAAAGCTCAGGAGCGATTTCGAGCTTTCCGGAGCTATCTTCCACGGAACTTCAGATACCGAAGCTATTGCCTATTCTATCGTAAAGGAACGTCTTTCATGTCATTCTACAGAAGAAGCTGTTGAACGTGCGATGCCGTATCTTATCGGAGCTTATTCATGTATCCTTATGACGGCGACAAAACTTATTGCTTTTCGTGATCCGGACGGTTTCCGTCCCCTTTGCATTGGAAAAACTGAGGATGGAGCATATGTTGTTGCTTCTGAATCGTGTGCGCTGGAAACGGTCGGAGCTGAGTTTGTACGTGATGTTGAAGCCGGTGAGATCGTCATTATAAGTGAAAAAGGTTTGCGTTCTGTCAGAACTAACTGCCGTGGGAAAAATAATATCTGTATTTTCGAGTATATTTATTTTGCACGTCCTGATTCGGTGATAGAGGGTATTTCAGTTCACGGAGCAAGGATAAAAGCCGGCGAGCTTTTAGCGGAGCATAGTCCTGTTGATGCGGATATCGTTATCGGAGTTCCCGATTCAGGACTTGACGCAGCTCTCGGTTATTCCCGAAAAAGCGGTATTCCTTACGGTATCGGGTTTATCAAGAATAAATACATAGGAAGAAGCTTCATTCAGCCTGAACAGAATCAGCGTGAGAATGCCGTTAAGATAAAGCTGAATGCGGTAAAAGAATCTGTTGCCGGGAAGCGTGTTATCATGATAGACGATTCTATCGTGCGTGGGACTACAAGTGCAAGAATAGTCCGGCTTTTGCGTGAAGCGGGAGCTAAAGAGGTTCATGTAAGAATATCTTCACCGCCGTTTATACATTCCTGCTATTTCGGAACAGATATAGATTCGGAAGAAAATCTGATAGCAAGCAAATGCAGCTCCACGGACGAAATTGCACGGTATATCGGAGCAGATTCGCTTGCATATCTTCCGGCAGATTCGTTCGGCAAGCTTATCGGAGGAAGAATGGATTTCTGTAAAGGCTGTTTCACCGGGAATTATCCTGTTGATGTTTCAGGCGCAGGTTTAAAGAATAAATTTGATGAAAAAATTCACAAGGCTACGGAGGAATAGATCATGTGTACAATAATGGGTTACTGCGGAAAAACAGGCGGTATGGATAAAGTTTCAAGAGGACTTGCGGCAACGGTTTCACGAGGTCCGGATGATTGCAGAATTATGGATTTGTCGGACGGAGTTCTCGGCTTTCAGAGACTTTCTATCATGGGACTTACTCCCGACGGAATGCAGCCATTTGAGCTGAACGGAAACTACGTTGTCTGCAACGGAGAAATTTACGGATTTGAAAAAATCAAACAGGAGCTTATCGGAAAGGGTTATACTTTCAAAAGCGGAAGCGACTGTGAAATACTTCTTCCGATGTATAACGAATATGGAACAGATATGTTCGTAAGGCTCGATGCCGAGTTTGCCTGCATTATTTATGACAGCGATTTCCATGAATTTATCGCCGCTCGTGATCCGATCGGAATCCGTCCGCTTTATTATGGATATGATGATGACGGAGCGATAGTTTTTGCAAGCGAAGCTAAAAACCTTGTTGAAATATGCAAAAAAATAATGCCGTTTCCTCCCGGACACTATTATAAAAACGGTGAATTTATCTGCTATCGTGATATAACTGATGTCAGAGAAGTTATCCGTGATGACCTTGAAACGGTATGTAAAAATATTCACGATAAACTTGTTGCAGGTGTGGAAAAAAGGCTTGCCGCCGATGCAAAGGTCGGATTTCTCCTTTCGGGCGGACTGGATTCTTCACTGGTCTGTGCAATAGCCCAGCAGAAGAGTGATGCCCCGATAAAAACATTTGCAATCGGCATGAATACCGACGCTATCGACCTTAAATATGCAAAGCAGGTCGCAGACTATATCGGAAGCGATCACACAGAGGTAATAATCACAAAGGACGATGTTCTTTCGGCTCTGGAAAGCGTTATAAAGCTTCTCGGAACATATGATATAACGACTATCCGTGCAAGCATGGGAATGTACCTTCTCTGTAAGGCTATACACGAGCAGACGGACATCAGAGTTCTTCTTACCGGAGAAATTTCAGACGAGCTTTTCGGCTACAAATACACGGATTTTGCTCCTTCAGCAGAAGAGTTCCAGAAGGAATCCGTTAAGCGTGTAAAGGAACTTCATATGTACGACGTTCTTCGTGCAGACCGCTGTATTTCGGTAAATTCTCTTGAAGCAAGAGTTCCTTTCGGCGATCTTGATTTTGTTGAATACGTTATGGCGGTTGATCCGGAAATGAAGCTGAATAAGTATAACAAGGGAAAATATCTTCTTCGTCACGCTTTCGAGGAAAATTATCTTCCGCATGATATTCTTTACCGTGAAAAGGCTGCTTTCTCGGACGCTGTCGGTCATTCGATGGTTGATTATCTTAAAGAGTATGCCGAAGAAATTTACTCCGATGAAGAGTTGGAAACAAAGTCCGCAGCATATTCTCATGCACGTCCGTTTACTAAGGAATCTCTCCTTTACCGTGAAATATTCGAGAAATATTACCCCGAAATGAGCGAAATGGTCGTTGATTTCTGGATGCCGAACAAGGAGTGGGAGGGATGCAATGTAAATGATCCGTCCGCAAGAGTTCTTTCTAATTATGGCGAAAGCGGCTGTTAAATCGTAATAAAAAGGGCAGTTCATTTGCAAAAAAATGCTGCTCCTTTTATGTTTTTAAGAAAATTTTCATTATCCTATTGGAAAAAATCGAACTTTGTGGTATAATTATCTCATATCAAATTTACGGAGGTAATTTTCCAAATGAGAATACGTCATAAACCATGGGCAAAGCCGGAGCTTGAGGCTTGTCCGTTTTATATACATGATCCGCAGGAGCATATGGGAAGTTGGAAAAATCTTTTCGATGATCCGGAAAAACCGCTGTATGTCGAGCTTGGATGCGGTAAGGGAGGATTTATCTCTCAGGCTGCTCCGTCTCATCCGGAGGTGAATTTCATTGCAATGGATATCAAAAACGAAATGCTCGTTCTCGCCAAAAGAAAGATCGAAAAGGCTTACGAAGAAAAAAATGCTTCCATTGACAATGTTAAGATCGCCATACAGAATATAGAGCGCATAGACCTTTCCTGGAATGAATCTGATAAAGCGGATCGTATATACATCAATTTCTGCAATCCGTGGCCTAAAAAGAAGCACAAAAAGCGCCGCCTTACACATACGAGACAGCTTTTGAATTATAAAAAATTCCTGAAAGGCGAGCTTTGGTTCAAAACTGATGATGATGAACTTTTTGAGGAATCCTTTGAATATTTTGTCGAGGCCGGTTACAGAATAAAATATAAAACGTTCGATCTTCACAGCGAGAGTCCTTATGAAAATTTCGTTACCGAACATGAAAAGATGTTCTCGGATGAGGGAAAGAAAATCAAATTTCTTATTGCTGAACCGATTCGGGAGGAGTGAGCTGTTATGGAATTTCAGAAAAAATGCGCAAACTTTTCGTTTGGCGGAGGTTCGATCAGGACTGCCGGAGCAGGTTCGTTGGACAAGGCTGTCGATGCTCCTGCGGTTGAAACAAAAAAGGTTTACGATAAAAAGGTTATTCTGAAAAGCGCAGCAAATGCTGTATTGCTGTCGGCTGTTGTTATTCTTAAACATAAGAGCAAAAATAGAAAAAAATAAAAAAATTCTTAAAATCACTGGACAAATATGTCTGCTTGTGTTATAATTAAATTGTCCTTTAAGCTGATCCTGTGAGGTCGGCAAGGCGTGTTTGCTTAACTTTTATAACTTTAATCAAGCTATAGCTATAAGTATGCCCGTCTGAAAAGGTCAGACGGGTATTTTTTATGAAAGGAGCTGATGAATTCTGGAAACTAAACGTATTATTATGGATGAACAAGCTATGAACCGAGCTGTTGCAAGAATTTCTTATGAGATTATCGAACGTAATAAGGGAACCGAAAATCTTTGTGTTATCGGCATTTTATCAAGAGGTGTTCCTATCGGCAGGAGAATTTCCGATAAGCTTTCAGAGCTTGAACAAACCGGAGTTCCTTTCGGTTCGCTCGATATCACACCATACAGAGACGATTCTAAAACCGAAGCTCAGGATGAGAAAACCAGAAGCACGTTTTATATAAATGATAAAAATAATGTTCTGGTTGACGATGTCATTTTCACTGGAAGAAGCTCCCGTGCCGCTATCGACGCTCTTATAAAAAGAGGCAGACCACGTTCGATCCAGCTTGCTGTGCTTGTTGACAGAGGTCATCGTGAACTTCCGATACGTCCGGACTATGTGGGAAAAAATCTTCCCACTTCTCACAGCGAAGAGGTTCAGGTCTTTGTTAAGGAGCTGGACGATATCGACAGTGTTATTATAAAATAAGGAGGAAATTATGTCTGATTCTATCCTGATAAAAAATATCAGAGCGGTTGACGCTAAAAATGATAAAGTTACCGACGTTTTCCTGAAGAACGGAATTATTGCCGATATAGGAAAAAATCTTCATACCGGCGCAGGACAGGTTATTGACGGAACAGATCTGGTTCTTATGCCGTCAATCTTCGATATGCACGTTCATTTCCGTGATCCTGGACAGACACATAAGGAGGATATCCTTACCGGCTGTGCTGCGGCTCTTGCAGGCGGAGTTACGGGTGTTCTTGCAATGCCGAATACGAAACCGCCGTGTGATAATCCGGAAACTATCCGCTATATCATTGATAAGGCTAAGGATACCGGAGTTGACGTTTATCCCGTCGGCTGCATAACCGGAGGTATGAGCGGAAACGGTCTGTGCAACTATGAGGCTCTTAAAGAAGCCGGATGTATCTGTATATCCGATGACGGAAGACCGGTTGAAAATGCTGAAATGATGCGGAAAGCTCTTGAGCTTTCAAACGAAAACGGTTTGCTTGTCGCTTCTCACTGCGAGGATTTAAGTATCATAAACGGTGGTATCATGAATAAGGGCGAAGTTTCGGAAAAGCTTGGAGTAAAGGGCATGGACAGAGCTTCCGAGGACTATATTACCGCTCGTGAGATAATTCTTGCGTCTTCGGTGAATGCAAGGATACATATTTGTCACGTTTCAACAGAGGGAAGTGCGGCTATAATCAGGTTTGCAAAATCAAGAGGAATCAAGGTCACCTGTGAGACTGCTCCGCACTATTTCCAGCTTACGGACGAGCTTCTTTCAAAGCGTGACGCAGACTACAGAATGAATCCTCCGCTCAGAACATCCGCCGATGTTAAGGCAATTATCGAGGCTATCAAGGACGGTACTATTGATTGTATCATAACCGATCATGCTCCCCATGCTGCGGAGGAAAAAGCTGATTTTGAGAAAGCTCCCAACGGCGTTGTCGGACTGGAAACTTCGCTTGCTGCTTCTTTGACGGCTCTTTACCACACAGGCGAGATAACCCTTAAAAAGATCGTGGAGCTGATGTGCGTTAACCCGAGAAAAATACTCGGACTTGAGATTCCTGCCATTCAAATAGGAAAAACTGCCGATCTGCTTATTGCTGATATCGGCAGAAAATGGACGGTTGAACCCGAAAAGCTGCATTCAAAATCCCACAATTCAGTTTTCAAGGGCATGACGCTTACCGGAAAGCCGCTTGTTACTATATCAAAAGGTATTATACGCTACGACGAAAGATGAGGTTGAAATTATGTCATTTGACAGACTTATTGAAAAAATTATTGAAATGAAAAATCCGACTGTTGTTGGTCTTGATCCGAAGCTGGAGTATGTTCCGTCTTATATTCAGAGACGTTATCTTGATGACGACGGTTGGACTCTTAAAGCTGCTGCAAAGGCTATTTTTGCCTTTAATCAGGCTATTATCGACGAAATTCACGATGTTGTTCCCGCTATCAAGCCGCAGGCTGCATACTATGAAATGTACGGTCATTACGGAATAAAGGCTCTCGAAAAGACCATACGCTATGCTAAGCTTAACGGTATGTTCGTTATCACAGATGGAAAGAGAAACGATATCGGCGCAACTATGGAAGCTTACACAAACGCTCATCTCGGTGCAGTAACTATCGGAGACAGCGAAATAGAGCCTTTCGGCGCAGACGCTCTTACTGTTAACGGCTATCTTGGGACGGACGGAATTGATCCGCTTCTTAAAGTCTGCAAGGAGCGTGACAAGGGCATCTACGTTCTTGTTAAAACGTCTAATCCCTCCAGCGGAGAGCTTCAGGATATGAAACTGGCAGACGGCAGAAGTATTTATGAAACCATGGGCGATATGTGTGAAAAATGGGGAGAAGATTCTATTGGAAAATACGGTTATTCAGCAGTAGGAGCAGTTGTTGGAGCTACATACCCCGAAATGCTCACAGAGCTTAGAAAAAGACTTCCGCACACGATGTTCCTTGTGCCCGGATACGGTGCTCAGGGCGGCGGAGCTGAAGGACTTAAAGGCGGATTTGACGAAAATGGTCTGGGAGCTATTGTTAATTCCTCAAGAGCGGTTATGTGCGCATATAAGAAAGAGGGATGCGATGAGAGGGATTTTGCGAAAGCTGCAAGACGTGAAGTTCTCCGCATGAGAGACGATATCACGCAGTATATCAACTTAAAATAGTAATAATAGTAATAAAAGAGTGCGAAGCACGATTAATAATGGGATTCTCAAGGGTGGATTCACCCTTGAGCGGAGGGTGAACGAGGGAGGCAGAGCCTCCCTAATAAAGCAGAGAGCAAAGCGAAGCGTTTGCGAACGGACGGTTTGTAGATATTAACGGATATGCATTCCTGCGTGTTCGCCCTGCGCTCATAGGGTGACAATTGTAAAACGTCCGCTCAAAACGCTTTGCTTTGCCCCGATACCCCGTCAGGGACGCTTTCACTGCACTCTACCAAAGGGTTAATCAACCTTTGGGAAACCCATTATTAAATTCTTTTTGTATAGTATTGTCACAATGGCGTGACTTTACTTCATATATCAATTATTCGACCTCTGTCAACTTAAAGGAGGAAAATTACAATGTCATTATTTAATCAAAGTCCAAAAGCTTACCTTATGCTCGCCGACGGTCAGATCTTCGAGGGAAGAAGCTTCGGAGCAAAGGGTACCGTTATCGGTGAAGTTGTATTTACGACCGGTCTTACCGGTTTTCAGGAAACTCTTACCGATCCGAGCTATTACGGTCAGATCGTTACTCAGACCTTTCCGCTGATCGGAAATTACGGTGTTAATCATGAGGATAACGAATCGTCACGTTCCTATGTAAGCGGTTATATAGTAAGGGAATGGTGCAATGCGCCGTCAAATTTCCGCTGCGAGGGAAATGTGAACGACTTTCTTGAACAGCATAATATCATCGGTATCAACAACATCGACACTCGTCGTCTTACAAGAATTATCCGTGAGACCGGAGTTATGAACGGCGTTATCACTACCGAGGATGTCTATTCCAAAAAAGACGAGCTTCTTGAGCAGATTCGTGCGTTTAGCGTTAAGAACGCCGTTAAAAGCGTTACAAATTCCGAAACGATCACTTATCCTGCTGAAAATAAAAAATTCAAGGTAGTTCTTTTCGATTTCGGTTATAAGAGAAACATCAGACAGGAGCTTATCAAGCGTGGCTGCGAGGTTATCGTAGTTCCGGCATATACCAATGCCGAAGCTGTAAAGGAAATCGCTCCGGACGGCATCATGTTCTCAAACGGCCCTGGAGATCCTGCGGAAAATGTTGAAATCATCGAGAACATCAAGGAGATCGAAAAGCTTGGTATACCAATATTCGGAATCTGTCTCGGTCATCAGCTAATGGCTCTTGCGAACGGCGGAAAAACTGAAAAGCTCAAATACGGTCACAGAGGTGCAAATCAGCCTGTTATCGACCTTGAAAGCGGTCTTACATATGTAACGAGCCAGAACCACGGCTATGCTGTTGTCGGAGATAGTATTTCTCCGGAAATAGGCAAGGTTTCGCACATTAATGCAAACGATAAAACTTGCGAGGGCATCCGCTATACTGCCGTAAACGCATTCACGGTTCAGTTCCATCCGGAAGCTCATGGCGGTCCGCTTGATACTGATTATCTCTTCGACGAATTTGTTAAAAATATGGAAAGGGCAGGTGAGTGATCATGCCGCTGAGAAATGACATAAAAAAGGTGCTTGTTATCGGTTCAGGACCTATCGTTATCGGACAGGCTGCGGAATTCGATTATGCCGGAACACAGGCTTGCCGTGCTTTGAAGCAGGAGGGACTTGAGGTTGTTCTAATTAACTCAAATCCTGCTACTATTATGACAGATAAGGCTATGGCGGATAAGGTTTATATTGAACCTCTTACGCTGGATGTTGTTAAACGAATTATTGAGATAGAAAAACCGGACAGCGTTTTGTCCACTCTCGGAGGACAGACAGGACTTACGCTTTCAATGCAGCTTGCCGCAGAGGGATTCCTTGAATCGCATAACGTCAAGCTTCTCGGAGCAGATCCCGAAACTATCCATAAAGCTGAGGACAGACAGGCATTTAAGGATACTATGGAAAAAATCGGCGAGCCTTGTATTCCCTCAAAGGTCGTTGAAACAGTTGAGGATGCGGTCGATTTTGCCGAGATTATCAGCTATCCGGTAATTGTCCGTCCTGCTTTCACTCTTGGAGGAACAGGCGGCGGTATCGCTCAGAATGAAGAAGAGCTTCGTGATATCGCTACGAACGGACTTCGTCTCTCACCGATAACTCAGGTGCTCATCGAAAAGTGCATCAGCGGCTGGAAGGAGATCGAATTCGAGGTTATTCGTGACGCAAAGGGAAATGTTATAACGGTCTGCTCAATGGAAAATTTCGATCCTGTCGGCGTTCATACGGGTGATAGTATCGTTATCGCTCCGGCTGTTACCCTTTCTGACCGTGAGTATCAGATGCTCAGAACTGCTGCTATCAACATTATCAAGGAGCTTAAAGTCGAGGGAGGCTGCAACTGTCAGTTTGCTCTTCATCCGACAAGCTTTGAATATGCTGTTATCGAAGTAAACCCCAGAGTTTCACGTTCTTCGGCGCTGGCTTCAAAGGCTACAGGTTATCCTATCGCCAAAACAGCGGCAAAAATTGCAGTTGGATATACTCTCGATGAGATCATAAATCAGGTTACGGGAAAAACATATGCCTGCTTCGAGCCGGCTCTTGACTACGTTGTAATCAAGTTCCCGAAATGGGCTTTTGATAAATTTGTTTATGCAAAGCGTACTCTTGGCACTCAGATGAAGGCTACTGGCGAGGTTATGGCTATCGGTACAAGCTTTGAACAGGCTATGATGAAGGCTGTGCGTTCCATTGAGCTTGGTCTGGACACAATGAACCTTAAAAAGCTCGCTAAACTTTCCGATGAAGAAGTCAGAGAAAAACTGCACGTTATTGACGATGAGCGTTCGTTCGTTGTTTTTGAAGCTCTGAAACGTGGCATTACTCCCGAGGAAATTCATGATATCACAATGATAGACAACTGGTTCTTATATAAGCTTCTGAATCTGGTCGAGCTTGAAAAATGGCTTGCCGAAGGCGTTCTCACTGAGGAAAAATATAACATAGCAAAGCAGTACGGCTATCTTGACAGCACTATTGAACGTATTTCCGGACAAAAATGTCCAACACACAAGAGCGCTGTTTTCAAAATGGTTGATACTTGTGCAGGAGAATTCAAGGCGGAAACTCCTTATTTCTACTCAACTTTCGATGATGAAAACGAAGCAAAACAGTTCATTGAACGTCAGAATACCGGAAAGAAAAAGGTCATCGTTTTTGGTTCGGGACCTATCCGAATCGGACAGGGAATCGAATTCGACTACTGTTCTGTCCACTGCGTATGGACGCTTAAAGAGCTTGGTTATGAAGCAGTTATCTGCAATAATAACCCTGAGACTGTTTCGACCGACTTTGATACCGGTGACAGACTTTATTTCGATCCGCTTACAAAAGAGGATGTTGAAGCGATTATCGAAACGGAGCAGCCTTACGGAGTTGTTGTGCAGTTCGGCGGTCAGACCGCTATCAAGCTTACGAGACATCTTTCCGATATGGGAGTAAGAATCCTTGGAACTTCTGCCGATATGATCGACGCTGCTGAGGACAGAGAGCGTTTTGATGAAATTCTTGAAAAGTGCGGAATACCACGTCCGCAGGGACATACCGTCATGACTACGGAAGAAGCTGTTGCTGCTGCTGAGGATCTGGGTTATCCTGTGCTTCTCCGTCCTTCCTATGTTCTCGGCGGTCAGAACATGATTATTGCTCACTCAAAGGCGGACGTTGTTGAATACATGGGAATCATTACGAGCCATATGATCGAAAATCCTGTTCTTATCGACAAATATATGATGGGAACTGAGGTTGAGGTCGACGCTATCTGCGACGGTGAAGATTTCCTCATCCCCGGTATCATGGAGCATATCGAACGTGCCGGAGTTCATTCGGGCGACTCTATTTCGATTTATCCCGCTCAGCATCTTTCAGAGAGAATTAAGAAAATAATTGTCGAATATACAAGGAAACTCGCCAAGGAGCTTAATGTTATCGGTCTGGTAAATATTCAGTATGTCGTTTACAATCATGAAGTTTACGTTATCGAAGTCAATCCGCGTTCATCGAGAACAGTTCCCTATATCAGCAAGGTTACAGGTATTCCGATGGTCGATATTGCGACTAAGATTATGTTCGGTGCTAAACTTAAAGACATGGGATATGAAAGCGGTCTTTATCCAGCCGGAGACTATGTTGCAGTTAAAGTTCCGGTGTTCTCGTTTGAAAAACTTACCGACGTTGACACCATGCTCGGTCCTGAAATGAAATCGACCGGAGAATGTCTCGGTATCGGAAGAAATCTTGAGGACGCACTTTTAAAGGGACTCATTGCTGCCGGATTTGACCTGAAACGTGAAGGAGGAGTGCTTATTTCCGTCCGTGATTCTGATAAGCGTGAGGTTCTTCCTATTGCTGATAAATTCGAGCAGATGGGATTTGATATCTATGCAACATCAGGAACTCAGAGCGTTCTTCACAGAAATATGATCGCTGCAAATCTGGTTCGTAAAATATCGGACGGCGAACCGAATGTCGAAACTCTTCTCGACAGCGGAAAGATTCATTATGTTATCTCAACCTCCGCAAAGGGACGTCTGCCGGAGCGTGACAGCGTTAAAATGAGACGTAAGTCGATCGAGCGTTCAATATGCAGTCTTACGGCAATAGATACGGCAAAGTCGCTTGTCAAGGTTCTTGAATCGGGACGCACTATCAATGATGTTGAACTTGTGGACATTACTAAGATTTAGGAACATATTTTGAAGTGAATTCCGGAAAAATTTATTCTAAGTCTTGTGATTGAGACATTATGCGATTGTATAAAAAACAGCCGCATTTTTGTTTATATATAACAAAAGTAGATTTGAAATGTTAAATTTTACTT
>CAJKFZ010000037.1 GCA_905199285.1 uncultured Ruminococcus sp. | reverse complement strand
GATAACCGGGACGTGATATTTGTGCATATTTTCAATGTGAGCCTTGAGATTGACTATTCCCTTTTCAAGCGCCCACATATTTTCCTTAGAAAGGTCATTTTTCTGAACTCCGCCATTGTATTTAAGAGCCTTTATTGTCGCAACAAGAACAACGCATGAAGGAGAAAATCCGCCGTATCTGCACTTGATATCAAAGAATTTTTCAGCTCCGAGATCAGATCCGAATCCGGCTTCTGTAATGCAGTAATCTCCGAGTTTAAGCGCAAGCTTGGTTGCTCTTACAGAGTTGCATCCGTGAGCGATATTTGCAAAAGGTCCTCCGTGAATAAGCGCAGGATTATTTTCAAGAGTCTGAACCAGATTTGGCTTCAAAGCATCTTTAAGCAAAGCGGTCATAGCTCCGCAAGCTCCTATCTGACGGGCAAAAATCGGTTCTCCGTTTGTATTGTAAGCAACAAGAATATTGCCCAGACGTTCTTTAAGATCGGCAATATCAGTCGCAAGGCAGAGAACTGCCATTATCTCGGATGCAACAGTGATATTGAATCCATCCTCACGTGGAACGCCGTTCATTTTTCCGCCCATACCGATAACGATGTTTCGTAAAGCACGGTCGTTCATATCCATGCAGCGTTTGAACATGATCCTTCTCTGATCGATAGAAAGCTCGTTGCCTTGCTGCAAATGATTATCTATCATAGCGCAGAGAAGATTATTTGCGGCAGTAATTGCGTGCATATCGCCTGTGAAATGGAGATTTATATCCTCCATAGGAACTACCTGAGCGTATCCGCCGCCTGCCGCTCCGCCTTTCATTCCGAAAACCGGACCGAGCGAAGGTTCACGAAGAGCGAGAACTGCTTTTTTGCCGATTTTTTTCATAGCCTCAGCAAGACCAACGCTTACTGTTGTTTTGCCCTCTCCTGCCGGAGTAGGATTTATAGCCGTAACAAGAATAAGTTTTCCGTCATTTTTCAAAGCAAGCTTTGAATAGATACTCTCCGAAAGCTTTGCCTTATAATGACCGTACGGTTCCAGATCATCCTCACTTATCCCAAGACCTGCGGCAATTTCATTTATCTTTTTCATTTTTGCACTCTGAGCAATTTCAATATCAGTTAGCATAACAGACTCCTCCGTTCAAAAGTGTATAAATACATTATAACATTATTCATTATAAAATGCAAGAAAAATTTAGGCATCATCATTTACTTTTTATTATGCTTGTAAAGATGATATTTCTCCCTTGATTCCTTGTTGAAAGGAGTTATTTCCGTCTGGGCATTCTGCCCTAATCCTCTCAGATACCCATAAAGGGTATCTGAGAAGATTAATACCGGGTTTCCAAAGGGATGATATCCCTTTGGCAGAGGGCAAGGGGGACAGCGTCCCCCTTATAAACATAAATCAAAAGAAAATAATGATATCAGGATAATTCAAGAGCTATTTTATCTGCAATTTCGCTGAAAATCGGTGCAGCGGCGTCATTTCCGTAACCTCCGTCCTCAACCAGTACAGTTACGGCATATTTCGGAGCATATGCCGGAAAGAATCCTGTTATCCATGCATGACAAAGTTCCTCTCCGTTCTCATCGTAGCGTCCTGTCTGAGCAGTTGAGGTTTTCGCTCCGACAGACATATATTTCGTCCTTGCATTTGATTCCTCGTTGTCCCTTATCGCCGAAATCATCATCTGACGAAGATCGTATGACGTTTTAGATTCGATCACTCTTGTAAGCTGAGGATTTTTTTCATTAGCGATCTCCTCGCCGTCAAGAGTAACTCCCTTTATCAGGCGAAGCGACGGCATTTCCCCATAGTTCGCAATTGCGCAGGTGAGCTGGGTTATCTGCAACGGAGTTGCCGTAAGCTTCCCCTGACCAAAAGAAAAGTTTGCAAGCTCCGCAGGTATCATAAGATCACTGACCGTCGGAAGAACTCCGGCAGAGCCTGTTATTCCTGCACAAAGCTGAACCTCTCTTCCGAAGCCGAGACTATATGCCAGACGTCGGAAATTATCGACATCAAGACTGCGGCTGAGACTGATAAAATAAGTGTTGCAGGATTTTGTTATTGCCTGAGTCATATTCTGAAGTTCATGACCGTCGTGTTTGTGGCAATTGAAGTTCTGACCGTCAACGGAAATACTTCCTTCACAATCGTAAATATATCCTCCCAGATTCTCGTTTATGGCTTCACATGACGTTACAAGTTTAAAAATAGAGCCAACACCATATGAATATAAAGCTCTGTTTATAAGCGGACTTCGTTCGTCTGCAAGTGCTTTTTCAAGTGAATCGGAGGAATAATCAGGAAAACTCGCCATAGCAAGAATATCTCCGGTTTTTATATCTGCTGCAACAATTGATCCCTTTTCAATATCCGAACCGCATTCCTCACAGATGCGCTGTATATCGCTGTCGATAGTTGTAACAACACCTCCTTTTGCCGCATCGCTGCGCTGAATCACCTTTCCATCGCCGATAAGAACTCTTCCGAAGCCGTCTATGGAATACGTCACCTTATTTTCGCCGTAATCACCTCTAAGAATCCTATCGTATGCATATTCAATACCGGAAACTCCTGAATTTTCTGAAATATACCCTACAACGTGCTGTGCAATCTGATTTTCAGAATATCTTTCAGGTATCTCAAATACGGTCAGGCCTTCCGATTCCGGAGTTCCTTTCCGACATTCAAAAGAAAAAGGGACTCCCAAATAAAATTTTTCATAAAAATCATTCTTATCAACAGCGTATTTTGCTGTTTCTTCTCTGTCAACTGCCGAAGGAACTGCCACTGCCTGATATTTCACTCCGGCATTGACAAGCGGCTTCATATTGCAGTCGTAAATAGTACCCTGACTTACTCCGGCAGTAATATCAAGTTCCGAACGCTGCTCCGCTGCCCTGACATATTGCTGCTGAACCGCAAGCTTATAGTAATTGCAGGCAACAACGACAAAAAAGAGGAAAAAAACTCCCACAAGAATAATTATTCCACGTTCTGCTCTTTTCTGAACCAAAAAAATCACCTCACAGGTATTGTTTGCCTGAAAGGTGATTTATATTCTTTATTATTCTAAAATCAGCGTAAAAGGTCCGTCATTGAGAAGCTCGACTTTCATATCCGCTCCGAATACTCCTGTTTCAGTGTGCTGTCCCTTGCTGCGGCAATACTCAACAAAATACTCAAAAAGCTTATTTGCAGCATCAGGCTTCTCCGCCTGCATAAAATTAGGACGATTCCCCTTACGACAATCCGCATACAGCGTAAACTGCGGAACGACGAGAAGCGCTCCTCTGACATCGCCAAGAGAGAGATTTATCTTATCATTTTCATCAGAAAAGATCCGAAGATTTATTATTTTATCAGCCAGTCTGCGGCAGTCATCTTCAGTATCGCCCTGACCTGCTCCGAAAAGCAGAAGATATCCCTTATCTATTTTTCCGGTTATATTTCCGTCAACCTTAACGCTTGCCGAGGTAACTCTCTGTAAAACAATTTTCATTGTGACATCCTACTTTCTGACAATATCAACTCCAAAAGGCTTCAGCTCAATTTTATCCTTGCCGACTGAATCAATAATGCTGAACATTGATTTCGGCAGAGTTATCACTGCATTTTCCTCGGAATTATTGAAAAAGAAAATAAAATCATCAAGACCGTTTGTGCGTGTTGTGACCTCTACACCCTTTGGAAGTCCTTTAAGACGAGGCATTCCGGTCTGTCTCATGATATTGCCGACAAAACTTTCATAGAAGTCCATTTTGCAGACCGTTCCAACATAATATACAACTCCACTGCAATATCTGTTCATTGTAACTGCCGGACAGCAGCGGTAGAAGCTGTCGTTATATTCAGCATACGCTCTTGCTGTTGTAAGACGAAGAATATCGCACCACTGACGGCAGACAAATTTATTTCCTGCAAAATCAACGATAGTCTGCTCTGAATTTCCGATCGGATCATACTCCGTTACTTCCGCTCCTATAAGCTCTTTATAAACAGTCGGAAGAACATCCATGATGCAGTTATTGTTGGAATCCTTAACTCCGCTGCGGTTAGTAAGAACCAGCGTTCCGCCATTTATTGCATAGCGGTAAATGTTTTCCGCTGAAGATTTTTTGTATACATACATTGACGGAGCAATTACAACCTTGTATCCCGACAGATCCGCATCAGGAGAAACTATGTCCACGTTTGCACCGTATTTCATGAATGCGGCATGGAAATATTTCATCTGCTCGAGATAATAATATCCCTCCGTTTGCGGCTGCATATTTAATGCCCAATCGTTATCAGGCGAATAGAGTATCGCCGCATCCGAAACTATTTCCGTTGTATCTATAACGCTTAGTTTGGTGGCATTTTTACAAAGCTCTGCAAACTCGAAAAAGCGTCTGCCCGGCACATTGCTGTGGTCTATAAGACCGTGCCAGAACATTTCAGCTCCTGTAACAGCAGTCCTCCAGCGAAAATGAACAACGGTATCCGCTCCATGCGCCATTGCCTGCAAAGCATATCCCATGATTTGTCCGGGACGTGGAGCTGCTGCCATCGGCGACCAGCTTCCCGTCGGACCGCTGAGCTGCTCCATTACCCAGAAACTTCTGCCTTTGATTCCTCTCATAAAATCGAGATGGAACGCATGAGAATAAAACTCATCCGGATCATCCGGAATCCTTACAGGAGGATAATTGTCATATGAAACAAAATCAAGCTCGTCAAACAGCTTGTAAAAATCAGGCGTATTTTCGCAGAACCATGTATTTGTCGTGATCTTGGCTCTGGGAATTTCCCTCTTGATTATCATTGCTATTTCTTTTACGAAGTTAACCGTACTGTCGGAGCAAAAACGATGATATTCAAGGCACAGCGCAGGATTCTGCCATGCCTTAGGATACGCTGTCGGCGGCATTATCTGCGATATATCACTATACTCTCCGCTCCACACACTTGTTCCGAATGCAGTGTTTATATTTTCAATTGTATCATGCTTATCTATGAGCCAGTTTCTGAAAAGTTCCTTACAAGTATCGCAGGTACACGGATATGCTTCCAGTTCGTTATCTATCTGCCAAGCAACAATTGAAGAATTCGTATTAAACCTTCTTACAAGACGTTCGGTTATCCTTTTCGCATAAGTCATAAAAACCGGAGAATTTATACAACGGTGACCTCTTATTCCAGTCTGTATCCTGTTTCCGTCCAAGCCTGTCTGAATAATTTCAGGATGCGATTCATAAAGCCATAATGGCGGACAATTGGTCGGGATACACATAACAACATCAAGACCAAATCTTGCAAATACCCTTACTGCTTCATCAAGCCATGTAAAATCAAATTCTCCGTCTTTTGGTTCAATTTTTGACCACGCAAACTCTGCAATGCGGACGGTTTTAACTCCGGTTTTCGCCATAAGTTCAGCGTCTTTTTCCCATAACGCTCTGTCCCATTGTTCAGGATAATAGTCCACGCCGATATTCATAAATCCAATCGCCCCTTTACTCTATATTATAAACATTAAGCTCGCAGTTCATTGCAAACCACGATGAAAACTCCTGAGTAGTCAGATTACGGAAATAAGTTTCAATAATTCTACAAATTCCTCCATGACAAACAATAAGAACATTTTTTCTCCTATATTTCTCGATCACATCATCAAGAACCGAATATACTCTGTGTGCAAGCTGTAAAAGAGATTCGCCGTTTTTTCCCATTTTCACAGCAAAGTTTACTTTATTTTCATCAAATCCATCGGAAAAACGTGATCTGCCTTCGTAATCGCCGTAATCCCATTCACGAAGTCTTTCGTCGGTTATAATTTCAAGACCGGTTCTTTTCGATATTATTTCAGCAGTTTTTACGGCTCTTTTCATTGGGGAAACGACCATAACATCAATATCGTCAAGTTCTGCAATTTTTTCGGCAAGCTCATTTGCCTGCATGATGCCTGTTTCATTCAGTTCTATATCTGTTGTTCCAAGGATCACATCAATTTTATTCCAATCAGTCTGACCATGTCTTGCGGTATATATTTTCATAATTTCAAAACCTACTTTTCTGCTGCTTTTTTTATTTCTGCCCGTGCATTATCAAGCATAAGCTGACTTGGATTATCTCCGCCCATAATTCTTGCGATCTCCGATACTCTTCCGTCGAAATCAAGCTGAGTGACATTTGTTTCGGTTCTGTCATCAGCTATTTTCTTTTCGATCATAAGATGATTATCCGCCATAACGGCTATCTGAGAAAGATGAGTTACGCATATTACCTGACGCATCTTGCCTATTTCACGAAGCTTTATCCCTATTTTCTGAGCAGCTTTTCCGCTGACTCCGGTATCTATTTCATCAAATATCATCGTCGGGATGCTGTCCCTTCCGGCAATAACGCTTTTAAGAGCAAGCATAATTCTTGAAAGCTCTCCTCCGGAAGCGATTTTAGAAATAGGCTTCGGAGCTTCTCCCTTATTGGCGGAAATAAGAAATTCGACCGTGTCCATGCCGTTTACAGTAAGTTTTCCCTTATCATGCATAACCGCTATAACTACACCCGACATATTTAGAAATTCCAGCTCTCCTGTAACCTGAGCCGCAAATTTTTTTGCAGTTTCCTCACGGTATTCATAAAGAGCCTTCGCCTGTTCGGTTACGGTATGAAGAAGACGCTCTTTCTGAGCATTCAGTTTCTCTATTTCTTCCTGAGAGCTCTCAAACTGCATCACCTCACGGCAGGCGTCATCGTAAAGTTTTATAAGACCGCTGCAATCCTCGGCATATTTTCTTTTCATCTTATTGATGTTATTAAGACGAGTTCCGAGATATTCAAGCCGCTGTCCGTCCAGTTCGATTTTATCCGCAAGATTTTCAAGTTCTGCGGCAATATCGGAAAGCTCGATTTCGGCCGCGGAGAGTCTTTCGTAAAGAGTATTCAGCCGTGCATCGTCATCAGTAAATCCTGCAAGCTCCGTTTCAGCCGAAACTATCATCTCCGCCGCTGCATCCTCGCCGTTTATCGCCTGTATAGCATTTTTTATCGAGATGATCGTTTTTTCCGAGTTCTTAGCCGTTTCATACTCTTTTTCAAGAGTTTCATCTTCATTTTCTTCAAGCTCAAGCTCGCCGATATCGTCAATTATCTCATTAAGATAGCGGCCTCGCTCGATACGGGATTTCTCCTGTTTTTTCAGCTCACCGAGAGTTCTTGCGGTCTGCTGAAGTTCCCGGAAAGTTTTTCTGTAAGCTTCCAGAAGCGTGTTGTCTCCGCCGAAATCATCAAGGATGTGAAGATGCTTTTCACTGTCGAGAAGTATCTGATTATCATGCTGTCCATGAATATTTATAAGCATACTGCCGATCTCTTTCAATAACGATGCGGAGGCTGTCCGATGATTGATTCGTGAAACGCTGCCGCCGTCTGCACTTATTTCACGCGTCACAGTGATTTCATCATTTTCATGAGAAACCCCAAGTTCATCAAGCTTAGCTATTATTGTCGGAGAAAGCTCGGTAAATAAAGCTGTTATAACGGCTTTATCACAGCCTGTACGTACTATATCTTTAGTACATCTTTGTCCGAGAACAGCGTTTATTCCATTTATCAATATGGATTTTCCTGCACCAGTTTCACCCGTAAAAATATTGAGCTTATCCGTAAGCGGTATCGTTGCTTCACGTATAACCGCAAGATTGCGTATATAAATTTCTTTAAGCATCTTTCAGATCTCACCTCCCGTGAAAAAGTTCGCTCCGGAATTTTTTCGATAATTTCTTTGCGTCCGCTTCACTTCTGACAAGAATAAAAATAGTATCATCGCCGGCTATAGTTCCAACAACGCCCTGATGATTTACCGAATCTATCGCTGCACACGTCCCCTGAGCCATACCTGCACGGCATTTCAATACTATTGTATTCATCGCATAATCTACTGAAAGTACCGCTTCTTCAAAAAAAGTTTTTTCCTCGGCGGCTGAAACAGGCAGAGTATACCTGTATTCGCCGTTTTCATCACGCTGTTTCACAAGAGATAGCTGCTGAATATCTCTTGAGAGTGTCGCCTGAGTAGTTTTTATTCCCTTTTTTCCGAGCAATTCGATAAGAAGCTCCTGTGTTGCAACAGGTCTTTCGGAAATTATCTCAAGTATTGCTTCATGTCTGAGATTTTTCATTTTTTTCACCGTTTATAATTATTTTATAGGTCTGCACAGCTTCCGGCTGATCGATTCATGGAATGAATTGCCTATAAGATTCACAAATTTAATGTTATAACGTCCCCTGCTTATCTCAATAGATTCATCACCGTGAAGGTTGAAATGCACCTCTCCGTCAACGTTGATCACCATGCTTTCGCCATTCTGGGTTTTATCAATAAGACTGAGTCTGCGTCCGGCAGAAAAAAGCGTTGCTCTTGAAAAAAGCGAATGCGGGCAGATAAGCGTCATTTCTATACATTCAAGATCAGGCTCTATGATCGGTCCGCCTGATGAAAGAGCATACGCTGTTGAGCCTGACGGGGTACTGAAAAGAACTCCGTCCGCACGGTATTTTCCAACGAGATACCCTTCGGAATAAACCTCAAAATCGCAGATTCTAAGACTTCCCGACCTTGCTGAAACTTCGTTAAGAGCCGTATGAACAACGTCTCCGTTCTCCTCATGAAGAACAATATCAAGAGTCATCCGCTCTGATATCTCATATTCACCTGTTGTGAGAAGTTTCAGCTTATCAAGCTGATCCGCTTCAAGACCTGCCATAAAGCCAAGAGTTCCGGTGTTTATGCCGAGAAGTTTCGTATCAGTTCCCATAAGAAGCTTTGCACAGCGAAGAATCGTTCCATCTCCTCCGATGGCTATCACAAAATCGGCAGTTCGTGCTGATTCTCTTATATCTTCAAACTGCACAAAAGGCTTATCGGAAAAATCATCTCTGAAATTCCCACTTACGCAAACCTCTATTCCGGCAGCATGAAGTACATCGCAGGCTTCACGGGCGCAAGGAAGCGCATTTTTTTTTTGAAAATTCGGATAAAGAGCCGCTTTCATATAAGTTCTCCTTAAAGTTTATCGAACGAGCTTTCAACAAGCTCCTTGAAATCACGAATGAAATATTTTCCCCTTGCTTTTCGCAGCAAAACGAGATATTCTATATTTCCGCTTCCGCCTTTTACAGGGGAAAATGTATATTTTTCGGGAAGAAGCCCCGTTCCTGCCGCAAATGAATCAATATCGGAGAGAACACGCATATGAACCTTTTTATCCCTAACGATCCCACCCTTGCCGACATCTCTTTTTCCGGCTTCAAACTGGGGTTTTATGAGGACTGCGGCTGCAGCATTCTCGTGAAGAAGCTCATGGATTTTAGGAAGTATCATTTTCAGCGAAATAAACGAAACGTCCGCACAAATAAAATCAACACATCCTCCGAGCATTTTAGGAGTTACATTGCGTATATCGGTCTTTTCCATGCTCACCACTCTGCTATCATTCTTCAAAACTTCAGCAAGCTGATCATGTCCCACATCGACTGCAAACACTTTTGAAGCTCCATTTCTTAACATAAAATCGGTGAAGCCTCCTGTTGATGCTCCTATATCAAGACAGACTTTGCCCTCAAAATCAATATCAAATTCCTGAGCCGCCTTTTCAAGCTTCAAAGCTCCTCTACCAACATAGATCTCCTGTTCAGAGGACTTGATATTGTCGGCAGACGAAACCTCGTCAGACGGCTTTTTTGCGGTAATTCCGTTCACAGTAACGTTTCCGGATCTTATCATTTCCTTTGCTCTTTCACGGCTTCTTGCAATTCCTCTGGCAACAAGTTCGCTGTCAAGCCTCGCCATTTTTCATGCTCCTTTTTCTTATGTGAAGAATCATTTTTTCACAGGAAAGTCCCATTTCATCAAGACATTCTGCAACCGAAGCCTGCTTTATAAATCCGTCGGCAGTTACACGGCTGTACTCTCCTGCAAAAGAATACTCGGCAAGAAGAGTTCCGATTTTTTCTGAAATGCTTCCGCTGCCCATACTTTCCTCAAAGAAAATGATTCGTCTGTAATCCTTTATTTCATCTATAATGTCACTGCAAAGCGGATATATCTTTGTAAGCTTGAGCAGATCGCAGTTTATTCCGTCTCCGCATAAAATACTCTGAGCTTTAAGAGCCTCGCTGAAAATTCTTCCGTAAGTTATAATAAGAGTATCGCTTTCTCCCCGGCCAATAAGAATATGGTCATTAGTGACGTAATTACAGCTTGAATCGTTTTTTTCGCTTCCTCTTGGATAACGTACGGCAGCAAGTCCCTTTTCTCTGTAAATAGCCTCATTCATACATATTTTCAGTTCTTCATAGCATGAGGGAGAGTATATCGCCGTATTTTTTATAGATGTAAGCATCGGAACATCGAGCAGTCCCTGATGAGTCTCGCCGTCCTCACCGACTACGCCTGCACGGTCGATTCCGAGAACAACATGAAGCTTTCCTATTGCAACATCATGAACAAGCTGGTCGTATGAACGCTGGAGGAACGTTGAATACACCGCAAAAACAGGTATCTGTCCCATTGAAGCAAGTCCTCCGGCGAACGTAACGGCATGCTGCTCTGCGATTCCGACATCAAAAAATCTTTCCGGAAATCTGCTATGGAAAAATTGAAGCCCCGTTCCGTATTTCATTGCGGCTGTTATAGCGACTATCCTGTTGTCATTTTCAGCCATTTCAACAAGTTTTTTTCCGAAAACTGTCGAATAACATTCATCGGCTGAAACTTCCGGATTTCCAGTTGCAATATCAAATTTAGAGATTCCGTGATACTCTCCAGGATTATCTTCTGCCGGAGGATAGCCTTTTCCCTTGGTTGTTTTAACGTGTATCATAACCGGCTGATGATATGTTTTTGCCATATGCATTATCTCTTCAAGCTCAATAAGGCTGTGACCGTTGACCGGTCCGAGATAAACAAATCCCATATCTTCAAATATATTGCTGTTTTCAAGAATATGATACTTAACGGAATCTTTGACATTTTTTATGCTTTTAGCCATCGAATTCCCCATTATCGGTATTTTTTCCAGTCCTCTTTCAACAGGTCTTTTGGTATTGAGATACTTTTCAGTATTTCTCAATGACGTAAGATATTTTGCAAGCGAACCAACGCTTTTTGAGATAGACATATCGTTATCGTTAAGAATCACAATAAGATTATTATTCTTATCCCTGAGACTGTTATTCATGGCTTCATAAAACATTCCGCCGGTCATTGCTCCGTCGCCTATAACAGCAACGGCGTAATTATTTTTTCCCTGAAGCTTCATCGCTTCGGCAATACCGCACGCCACGGAAACAGAAGTGCTGCTGTGACCGCTTATAAACGTATCGTGTACGCTTTCCTCAGGCTTCGGAAATCCAGATATACCGTTTTTTCGGCGAAGAGTAGAAAAGCTGTTCAGTCTTCCGGTAAGTATTTTGTGGGTGTAAGCCTGATGACCGACATCCCAGATTATTTTATCCTCCGGCGAATTGAAATTGCGGTGAAGAGCCATTGTAAGCTCGACCACGCCTAAATTTGAAGCAAGATGTCCGCCTGTTTTAGAAACCGTTGTAATAAGAATATTTCTGATCTCGCTGCAAAGACTGCTGCACTGTTTAAGCGAAAGATTTTTAAGATCCTGCGGCAGCTGGAGTTCTTGCAGCGTCACTTTTTTTTCTGAATTATTTTTTTCTCTCATTCTTTATGAAGCGGAGCATACGATATATTCACAGGCATTGCAAAGTCAAAATGACGGAAATCCGCCTAAAACCCTCTCTTTTTTGCAATAGCGTTGAATACAGTTTTCTTTTCTCCGCAGCTCCTTTATGTTAATTTTTCCTTTTCAGAAGCATGGAAGTCAGATCTTTAAGGAACTGATTATTTCCGAATTTTTCAAGCAGAAGCATTGCTTCCTCTGTAATATTTCCTGCAATTTCCTGAGCCTTTTCAACTCCGTAAAGAGTAACAAAAGTAGTCTTATTCTCCTGAGAATCGCTGCCGATAGGCTTTCCGAGTTCCTCTGCCGTGCTTATAACATCGAGAATATCGTCAATTATCTGAAAAGCGAGTCCGAGTTTATAGCCATATTCTGAAGCAGCTGCAATAGTCTCGTCATCTGCTCCGGCACAGATGCATCCCATCATGCAGGAAACGGCAATAAGCTCGCCTGTTTTATGACGGTACATATTACGGAGGTTTTCCTCGTCAACGTCGTTTCGCTTCTCATTTTCCATGTCGATAACCTGACCGCCTATCATGCCATTCTTTCCGACAGCCTTTGCAAGAACTGAGATTATCCTGATCTTCTGCATATCCGTAAGAGAATTGTCATCAGCAATAATTTCAAACGGAAGAACGGAAAGAGCGTCTCCGGCAAGAATTGCTTCGGCTTCTCCAAAAGCTTTATGACAGGAAGGCTTTCCACGGCGGAAGTCATCGTTGTCCATAGCCGGAAGATCATCGTGTATAAGCGAAAAAGTGTGTATCATCTCAATAGCGCAGGCAGGAGCAGCAGCCGTTTTATAGCTACCTCCGCAGGCTTCGCAGAAAGCATAAACAAGAACAGGTCTTATACGTTTTCCGCCTGCTTCAAGAGAATAATTCATTGCATCTATCAGAGTTTTCTGCGGCCTTTCAGACTCATGACAGATATTATATTTTTTCAGATTCTTTTCGGTAAAATCAATATACTCCGAAAATTTATTTTTAAATTCACTCATTTTAAGTTTTCCGACAATTATTCGCCGTCATCCTCCGTTATTTTTATCTTGGCTTCTTCCAGCTGTTTTTTGCATAATGCAGAAAGCTTAACTCCTTCGCCGTAAAGCTCGACAGCTTTTTCAAGCGGAATATCTCCTTTTTCCAGCTCGGCAACAATTTTTCCAAGCTTTATCATATTATCCTCAAAAGTTACTTTTTCATCCATTTTATCACCATTTTTCGATTACCTCAGCATTGAATCCTCCGCTGCCAAGACGTATTTTCACTTCATCGCCGCACTCCAGATTTTCAGAACTGTTTATGAGCGCATCCCCGCTGTAAACAAGAGAATATCCTCTTGCAAGAACTTTCAGCGGACTAAGGCTATCGAGTCTTGCGATTTTCTCCCCCAGTTTAGAGTCAAGCCCTGCGCAAAAGCTTTCAAAGGCAGTCTTGCTGCGTTTTTCCAGAGATATGAGCTTTTCCTCGTTAAGCCTTAAACGATTAGCAGGCGATTGAGCTGAAAGCGCAAGATTCAGAGTATTCAGCTTATCTTCGGCCGTTCTCACAGCGGAAAGAGCCGACTTTTCCACTCTTTTTTCAAGACTGTTGATTCGCTCCAAAAGGCTCTCAACTGACGGAACCGAAAGCTCGGCAGCAGCAGACGGAGTCGGCGCACGCATATCGGCGGCAAGATCTGCAATTGTAAAATCGACTTCGTGCCCAACTGCGGAGATCACAGGAACCTTGCAGTTATAAATTCCATAAGCTACCTTTTCCGTATTGAAAGCGCTGAGATCTTCGGAAGAACCGCCTCCCCTGCCGACAATAATTACGTCGCATCTGGCGGATTCCGCTTTGAGTATTCCTCTACATATTGATTCCGGAGCTTCATTTCCCTGAACAAGAGCGTTTACCGCATAGATCTCGCCGATAGGATAACGTCTTGTCAGCACGTTTATGATGTCACGGACAGCCGCTCCGCTCAGCGACGTTACAACTCCGATCTTCGCAGGCATTTCCGGCAGTGAACGCTTATGTGCGCTGTCGAATATTCCCTCTTTTGCGAGCTTTTTCTTCAGCTGTTCAAGAGCAGCTCCGGCTTTTCCGGTTCCCTCCGGGACAATATCGTTAACATAAAGCTGATATACTCCGTCTTTTTCATAAACAGAAACGCTTCCTGAAACGATGACCGCCATTCCATCCTCCGGCAGAAACTTCAATCTTGACGCAGCAGACGAAAACATAACTGCCTTGATTGCACTTTCGCTGTCTTTAAGAGTAAAATACATATGTCCGCTTCGGAAATGACGAACGAAATTAGAAATTTCTCCCTTAACCATTATTCCCTGAAGATTTTTGTCGCCTTTAAGAGAAAAGCCTATATATTTATTGATTTGAGTAACAGTTAAAACAGGCATTTAAACCTCTCCAATACTTTTCAGATAACCATATATCGCTACACCTGCGGCATTATCGCAGGAAAATTCAGGTGCAGCAAAGCTTGCGTCCGGAAATCGGGAAATAATCTTTTTGCGGATGATCATATCCGACATTACTCCTCCTGCAAAAACAAGAGGAAGTTCTCCGTATTTTCCAACAGCATAAGAGGTCATTTCCAGAATCGTTCCGGCAATATAATCCAGACAATATGCAGCGATATTCTGAGGTTTTTCACCGTTTTTCATCATGTCCCTGCACTTATTTTCAACTCCGGAAAGACAGCAGTTTCCGTCTTTGAGCCTGATTTTCATCTTAAATCTTTTATCGGCATTTTCCGCAAGTTTTTCAAGCTCTTTTCCGCACGGAAATTCAAGTCCGAGCATTACTCCGGTCCTATCGACAGCCTGTCCGGCTTTTAAATCGAGGGACGAACCTATCTGCGAGATTTCGAGAACATTCTCTTTGTCAGGCTGACAAAACAGGCAATCGGTAGTTCCTCCGCTTACATGAAAGGCTATAAACTGCCGGTTAACAAGCTCAAGTCTGTTTGCAGAATAAAGCGCTGCAAGAATATGTCCTATCTGATGAGAGGTTTTATAAAGTGGGATTTTATTTACTGCGGCAAAAGACCTTGCCAAACCCTCTCCGCAGAGAAAACACGGCATATACGATCCTTTCGCATTTCTCGGACGTACAGACGCAGAAACTGCGCTTATCCTTCCTACAGAACTATTCCCAAAAAGTTCTTCTATCATTTCCGGAAGCTGCTTTGTGTGGTGAAAAACAGCATCGCTCTGACGCAGACCAAGCTCCCCCTTTTTTACCGGAAGAAGCTTTTTAGCCTGATATATCTTGTTTTCATCACTTGAATAAACAGCCGCCGAGGTTGTATAATTGCTTGTATCTATTCCGAGAAACTCAGGCATTTTCTTCGATTTCCTTCCGGCGGTCTCTTGAAAATGCTCCGAGAACACCATTGATAAAAGAAGTATCCTCCTGATAAGTATACACCATAGAAAGCTTTATCGCTTCGCTTATTGCGGCATTCATAGGAGTGTTGTCATCGTATATGGATTCGTAAAGAGCTATCCTGAGTATCGCAATATTCAGCTTGGAAATACGGGAAATACTTCTTGATTTACTATATCCGGAAATAATCCTGTCAAGCTCTTCGGCATGACTTATAGTTCCCTCTACGATTTTTTTGACTTCGTCATTAACAGTAATTTCTTCAATTTCTTCTGCGATATCATAAAGTTCCTGAACATCGTCATCACGCAGAAGCTGCTCAAAAACAAGCTTGAATGCGCTGTCTCTTATTTCACGTCTTGTCATTTTAAAACTCCTTTAATATTACTTAAAAACCGCTCCGCAAACGGTAACGTTTACTCTTGCAACGGCAACGCCTGTCATATTCTGAACATTTTCCTTAACAGCTTTCTGAACCTCTTGTGCAACGATGCAAGCTTTTTCATTGCTGTTGATTTTTATTTTAATTTCGATTGCTGCAACATCGCCGTCCAACGAAATGCTTATCGGACCGTCTTTCTTTATCTTGCTGATTTTATTCACCTCGCCGTTAAGACCTGCAACTCCCTTAACATCAAGAGCAGCAAGTCTTGCAACGGCAATTATAACATCCTCTGATATTTTCAGCCGGCTCTTCACAGCTTTTTTTGAGATATCCATATT
>CAJKFZ010000036.1 GCA_905199285.1 uncultured Ruminococcus sp. | reverse complement strand
TAAAGGCTGTAATACAAATGGCGGAAAATGCGTGGAATTATGGAAAAATGGCTGTAAAATATACGGGTGCTGTCAGAAACATGACGTAGCATTTTGTGGACTTTGTAAGCAATTTCCCTGCGAATGGCTCAAGCAAACTCTGATATGGGATAAGAATGGGATAAAGCATTTATACAAGCTTAAAACAGAGTATCAGGAGCGTAGCGCTGAGTTTTCTTTATATTTGCCGGCACTATGGAAAAAAATTGGAACACACGGCATAATGACATTATCCACTTGTTCAGAAAATCGTGTGACATCACGTCCCATGAGTATGGTTGTGGTAGACGACAGATTTTATTGTCAGACAGATCAAACGTATTTGAAATACAGACAGATTTTAAAGAATCCAAATGTGGCAGTCTGTCATAAAAATTTCTCAATAGAGGGAACTTGTCAATGTATCGGAAAACCTCTTGAAAACAAAAATGATTTTTTTATTCATGCATTCAAGAAATATTTCTACGGCTCATACAAAACTTATTCTGATTTGCATAACGAAATTTTGCTGGAGATAGTTCCGACTTTGATTTATTCGTGGAATTATAAATTGACAAAACCATATATGGAATATTTTGATTTTGTGAATTTCATATATTGCAAAGAGGAAAAATAATGGAAAAATTCGATTATAAAAAGAAATATAAAGATTTATACCAGCCCAAAACAAAGCCGTCGATAATTGAAATTCCTGAGATGACCTTCATTGCAATTGACGGAAAGGGCGATCCCAATACCAGCGATGAATATAAAGAGGCTCTTGAAATTCTGTATGGGCTGTCTTTCACTATTAAAATGTCAAAAATGAGCGGCACTCAGCCGGAAGGATATTTTGAGTACGTTGTTCCGCCTCTGGAAGGTCTTTGGTATGTGGATGATGCGAAATTTGACGGCACAAATATCACAGACAAAAACCGTTTTTGCTGGATATCCATGATACGTCAGCCAGAATTTGTGACAGAAAAAGTATTTGAAAATGCAAGGAATACTCTTGCAAAGAAAAAGCGTGAACTTGATCTGTCAAAAGCAAGGCTTATGAAAATGACTGAGGGACTTTGTGTTCAAATCATGCACAAGGGGACATATGACAACGAGCCGGAGAGCATTGCAAAAATGCGTGAATTTGCCGAAAAAAGCGGATATACAGAGGATATTTCGGATACTCGTTTTCACCATGAAATATATCTTTCCGATCCTCGGAGATGTGCTACTGAAAACTTGAAAACTGTTATAAGACATCCGATCAGGAGGAATAATACGTGAAAAGAGAACTTGGAATTGCAAGATGTGGACTTGCCTGTTGTCTGTGCAGTCAGAATAATACCTGCAACGGTTGTCAGAGCAATGAATGTCCCGATAAGGATTGGTGCATGAACAGAAAATGCAGCATGGCAAAAGGACTCGAACATTGCTTTGAATGCTCGGAGAATTGCGGAAAATTTATGCTTGAAAAGATAAAGCCGAAAGCGTTCAGCGAATTTGCACGCCGATATGGAACAGAGCATCTACTTGATTGCCTTGAAAGAAATGAGCGGTCGGGAATTATATATCATCGGGACGGAATCAAGGGCGATTACGATGACTTTGACGATGTAGAAAAACTTATTGAATTTATCGAAAACGGTGAATGATGCAAAAATTTGAGATACTGAATAGGCTAAAGAGCTTATTCAGTATCTTTTTATATGATCTGACCTTGCAGTTAGTATATTGAGTTTATCGGCAGGGTAACAGCATTTAATTTTTGTTATGTTTATTAAGCGGATATTTCTCCTTTAATTTCCTGCTGAAAGGGGTTATTTCCGTTTGGCATCCTGCCTAAATTATTATAAATACCCCTTTACTGGGTATTTGCAATAATTTAATTGTGGGTTTCCAAAGGGATGATATCCCTTTGGCAGGGGGGAAAGGGGGACAGTGTCCCCCTTTATAATTTTAATAAGAAAAAATGCTGTTACCATGTCATTTTATTACAAGGCTATTGACAATATACATTTTATGAGTTAAAATATAATTATCATTCAATAGAAGGAGTAAAAATCATGGAATATGTATATAAAACAAGTAAAGTCTGTTCAAGCGAGATACATTTCAATATTGACGGAAACGTTATAACAAACGTTGTATTTTACGGCGGCTGCAACGGAAACCTTAAAGCTATATCAAAGCTTGTTGACGGTATGACTGTTGAACAGATCGAAGAAAAGCTCAGCGGAAACTTATGCGGAATGAAGCCGACATCATGTGCCGATCAGTTGGCTAAAGCTGTTAGAAAGGCTTATGAAGAAACAAAGTAAATTATAAAGGACGAACCCGAAAAGTTCGTCCTTTAATTATTATTCTTAGAAAATTTTATAAATTATCCCAGCTTGCATTGCCGAAAGATATCATCAGGGTGTAATATCTTAATATTAAAGTTGCATCGATTCCTGTTACAACTCCGTCGCCATCGATATCTGCGGCAGCTATCTGGAGTTCGTTAAGCTCGCCGTCCATGCCGGAAAGAACCAGCGTATATTCACGAAGCGCAAGTGTAGCATCTATACCGGTAACAACTCCGTCACCGTCAACATCGCCTTTAAGAAAACCGTTCAGATGAAGCGCATAATCTTTTGTAACAGTATAATCGCCGTCAACTCCGCCAAAAGAGTTTTCATCTGTAAGCTCGATCGTATCTGATGTTGCTTTATCGTCAATTGTGAAATTATATGTAAGCGTTGTAAAGCTTTTAGGAGTATCGTTCGGATCGTAGATCGTAAATTCATCGGTAACTGTTCCGGCCTCGGCATCGTAAATTCCGCCGCTGAGGGATACGCTGATCTTATAGTTTCGGTAATCATCCTCGGTATTATTTCTTCCCTCGATGTCAAATGAGAAGCTGTCGCTTCCGGAAATTTCACAGGTGTAATAAGGCTCTCCATCCCATTCAGGAGAATCAAAGGTTATCGCTACCGAAGCCTTAACGGTTTCGGGAAGATTGATTATCACTCTTCCATTCACGTCATTCGAGTTAAAATCTTCGTAAACCGGAGTCATATCTACAGCATAGACTGACAAACCAAAAGGAACAGATGTCATTAAAGCTGCCGAAATTAAAGCAGCCGATATTTTATTTATTTTCATTGTCACCACTACTCTTTTCTTTTATTTTATCGAAAAAGTTTTTCCATTCTCATTAAGGACTGTTATCATGATATCATCCGAAGAGATCTCATCTTCAGACTGGATATAAAGCGAAAATCCTCTGTCGCTCGTTTCGCCCTCACGTTCAAGGAGCTTGTCCTCAAAGCAGTTAAAGGCTTGGTAAGATTTTTCTCCGACAGATACGAAAATTTCCGCATTACTGCCGCTGAAAACCTCTTCCGGAAGTTCGCCGTAAATATGAGTGAACATTCCACTCTTTTCTGTACGGATAACAGTCTCTTTTCCACTGATTTCTTCCGGAGCAAGACCGCTTATGTCCGCTTCAGGAGCATTCATAACGGGAGCATATTTCTGTAAATTGCCGATATTCCTCTCAACTATCTCAAGAACGACTGCTCCGCCGTTTATACCGCTCATGCGATACGGAACAGCTCTTGAAAATTCTGCTTCACTAAAGCATTCCGCCATATACGGCAAAATCGCTTCTCCATATGAATCACGGTACATAAGCAGACTTCCATCTTTGCCCTCGCATACGGTTTTTATTGAGATATCGTCAAGAGCATGGAATCTTCCAAGATAGCTGTAGGTAAATTCATAATCATTGTAAACCTGAGTATCTTTTGCCTTTTCAGCGGGATAGATCATCGCTGCAAGATCACCCAAACGATCGTCACGGGTAAACCAACGGCTTCCGGCAGAACAGCTCTCTTTGCCGAGCATAGCCATAATCCGTGAATGACCGGCGTAAGCGCCAAGATTATTCCAATGGGTATCGGTTTTGTGATAAAGCGGAATGCTCGAACTTGCATTAAGCAGAGTTTCTTTCATATCGCACCAGTATCCGCTTCCTGAAAGAACCGCTGCAAGCTTTTCATAGTTGCCCTGATTGTCGCTTTCAATATAGTTAAAAGGCATATTTTCAGGATAAACGGAGTTTTTATTAGGAGCGACAGTAAACACGAACTGCGCATTATTCTGCTGATAATAAGCGTTCATCATATCAAGATTATTTTTTATATTATTCACTGCACGGTCGCTCAACGTATTTATATTAAGAAAATCATCAATCGTTTCGCCGTAATAGAGCCAGCCGTTCTTTCCGACTATAACGTCGGAATTGGGCGATGTACCCAGAATTGACGACTTGATTCTTCCGTCCGCAGTTACAAGCTGCTGACGGAATGCAAAATGTTCGGAAAAGTATGTCTCAAAATCTGAAAAGAAATCGAAATTGATCTTCCCGTCCTCTGTTTTTATCTTCGGGGCGGAAGCAAGTTCACGCTTTTCCTTGTCGGAATCAGCCTTGACTATTGGCATTAAAGCTGCCGGAACAAGACAAATTCCTATGAAAGCTGCCGAATAAAGTCTGTATAATAAATTTTTCTTCATAAGGCATCTCCTAAAATCTGAAATAAATAAACGGATTATACGAAGCTGAAGAAAGCGTTATAATGCATATCAGAAGAAGTATCAGCGATACTGCATACGAACATACTTCCATAGCAGAAGCGGACTTTCTGTTTCTTTCAGCTCGTCCCTGTAAAGCTTTTATAACAGGCATCGAGAAAACAACTGCCATGACCAGCATCACAATATACATCGGACTAAGCTGGAGCATGAATCTTGCAAAGCCCTCGCTTCCTCCGGCATTCATACAGAACATTTTTCCGATAAAGCGGCAGGCATCCGAGATCGTCTCCGCTCTGAAAAACACGAAAGCGATAACCGTTACAAAAACTGTATAGAAATGTCTGAAAAAGCGTGGTAATTTTTTTGTATTTATTATGCCGTAGGATTCAAGCATAAGGAAACCGCCGTTTATCAGTCCCCAAACGATAAAATTCAGGCTTGCACCATGCCATAAGCCGGTGCAGAAGAAAACAAAAAGCTTATTTAAAGCAGTTCTCACCTTGCCCTTACGATTTCCTCCGAGAGGAATATAAAGATACTCTTTGAACCATGTTGAAACGGAAATATGCCACCTTCTCCAGAATTCCTGCATACTTTGTGAAATATAGGGATAATTGAAGTTTTCCTTGAAAGTGAAGCCGAACATTGCTCCAAGCCCAATAGCCATATCGCTGTAACCGCTGAAATCAAAGTATATCTGGAACAGATAAGAAACTGCTCCGAGCCATGCAAGCGGCATTGTGATATCAGCAGAATCGAGTCCGTAAACGTAATCGGCAGCAATTGCCATTGTGTTTGCGATAAGGAGCTTTTTTGAAAGTCCGGTAATAAATCTTCTTATGCCCTGAGCCGTCCTTTCGGGATCATGCTCACGCTTGTCGATCTGATCTGCAAAATCGTAATATTTAACAATAGGACCTGCAACAAGCTGGGGAAAAAATGTTATATAAAGAGCGACCTTGTAAATATTCCGCTGAATATAGCGTGGATTTTTATATGCGTCTATAACATAGGACATCGCCTGAAACGTGTAGAAGGATATTCCGATCGGAAGCGCTATATTCGGGATAGACATACTCAGAAACGGCAGTCTGTCCAGCATTTCAGCACCAAAACCTGCATACTTGAAAATTCCCAGCATAAGCAGATTCGCTGTTACTGAAATTGCAAGAACAGGCTTGCGGAACTTGTTTTTCTTTCCCATAGCAAGACCGAAAAAATAATTCATTATGATCGAAATTATCATAAGAACAACAGCTTTCGGCTCGCCGTATGTATAAAATGCTATGCTGAAGATCAGCAGGAGAACATTTTTAGCCGTTATGGTCGGTATAATTCTGTAGAGAATATACACCGAGGTCATGAATATAAACAGGAAAACGGGACTGCTGAATACCAAAACAGTTCCTCCCCTTTATACGCTTGCGTAGTAGTCTATCATCGAAACAGTATCGCCGTTATAGAAAATATAAAGTCCGAAATCAGCCGAACCGTAGATAACGGTACTGCTTCCGCCGTCGCCTTTTCCGTAAACTGCTTCAACATCAGAACGTGAACTGCCGACAGAAATTCCCTTAGGAGTTGAATATCCAGCTCCTGAAATCGTAATATCATAAACCGTTTCGCTGCCGTTCATAACATAGCATGAAACGTCGATACCGCTGTAATAGTATATTTTCTGATCTGCACCGTTGGAAAGACATCCGGGAGCTTCAACAACATCGTTCGGATTTCCGAGAGAAGAGATAAGTCCGTCTGCATTTCCAAGAAGAGCAGTTCCGTTAAAATTGAGGTCACTGTTGCTGAATGAACCCTCCTGCGGCTGCTGAGGCTCCGGATCAGGCTGATTATTCTGAGGCTCATCCTGCTGCGGTTCATCATATGACTGATTGTCTCCGCCCTGATTATCATTGTCATCAGGCTTGTCGTTATCATTATCAGCAACAGCCGTAGTAGTTGTTGCCGGCTTTTTTGAACCACTTGTTGTAGTGGTCGTTTTCTTTGCGTCTTTTGTCGTAACAGCAGTTGTAGTCACTGCTTCATCCTTTTCGGCAGTTGTTGTAGTTTCCGAAGAAGATGTTGTACTGTTATTTATGTCAAGAACGACATTCGAGTTTGAAGTTTCATCTTTTCCGCATGATACAGCCGTTGCTGCACACAATGCAGCAGCCGCAAGCAGGGCAGTTATTTTAGAATTCATAATAAATACCTCCGGTTAGTTAAAATTCGGGTAAACGATCTGTTTCCATGTATAATTCATTGCTTTAAGGTAAGAATCAGTTACATTTTTATAGTGATTGCAGGTATCATAGTTGGTCCATACTCCGTTGATATATACCTGATTCCAGTAATGGTCGCCGTCGCCTCTGCCTGTTCCGTAAACAACTCTTGACTCAAGACCTGCTTCCTGGAAGTAGAGATCTGTAACTGCTGCAAAATAATAGCATACAACAAATCTGTTGTTCATGGCGTAGTTGGCAAAAAAGCTCCAGCCGATCGTTTGAATCTGAGCAAGAGATTTTGTCGGTTCGATAAATTTATACATATTATTTGCAATAACATATTCATAGATGTTATCAGGATTTTTTCCGATAGAAGCAATAACCGAAGCAGCTTTTTTCTGAACATCCGACATAGGAACAGCAACGCCGTCCGGACCGATGTTATATCCGTCTATACGGCCGCTTGTAGCCATTTTTCCGCTTGTTTTATCGAAATAATACTGCTTGCCGTCAATAGTCTGCCAGCCGAACTGCATTTTTCCGTCTTCATTAAAATAATATTTTCCGTCGTCAAGAGTAATAAATCCGGTTTGAACTACACCGTCAGGATCAATATAATATTTAAAAGTTCTGATTATCTGACGGCCGGTAAGCATGATGCATTCATCATCGAAATAATATTTCTTTCCGTCGATGATCTGCCAGTATTTAAGAGCGTTTCCGTTTTCTGAGAAGTAATATTTATTGCCGTCGATAGTCTGCCAGCCTGTCTGCATAACGCCTTCTTCATTGAAGTAATACTTGCCGTTATCAATAGTTGCAAGCCCTGTTGCTGCCGAACCGTCTTCGCCGAAATAATACTTATTTCCGTCAACTATAAGTCTGCCGGTCTGCATTTTTCCGTCTTCGCCGAAATAGTATATTTTTCCGTCAACCGATTTGATTCCCGTGAACATTTTATAACCGTCGCCGAAATAATACATATCTTCGCCGATATTCTGCCAGCCTGTCTGAGCGGAACCGTCCTCGCCGAAATAATAGAAAACACCGTCGGCAATTTCACGAAGTCCGGTTACCATAAAACAGTTTTCATCAAAGCAGTAAACCGAATCTCCAATTGCGATAAGTCCGGTCGCAAGAGCTCCGTCAGAGCCGGCATAAACAGTTTGTCCGTTAATTGCCTGCAAACCGTAAAGAAGCTTGCCGTCCTCTCCGAAAGCATAATTCATTCCATTCAGAGCAATAATTCCCTTTGCAAGAGAACCGTCCGAATAAACATAATATTTGTCCCCGCCATTTTCAAGCCAGCCGGTTGAAACGATTCCGTCCTCAGTGAAATTATATGTAACACCGTTTATTTCTATTGGTTCTGTCTGAACCATACCGTTTTCATTAATATAGTAGCAGTCTCCTTCGTAATTCACAAATCCGGTTTCGCTTAAAACCGAACCATGTACATCGGCAAGATAAAGTCCGCCTTCAACATCGGTAAATCTGCCGACAGCTTTTCCGTCTTCCGGAGCGATATAATATTGTCTTCCACAGTATTCCAGCCAGCCGTAAACCGGCTTTCCTGTTTCGGAATCAAAATAACAGCGATTTCCGTTAACAGTTCTCCAGCCTGTTTTTTCAACTCCGTTTTCAGAAAAAAGATAATACTGTCCATCGATTATCTGAGTTCCTGTAACATATTCACCGTTGGAATCATAATAAAAAATTCTGCCGTTTTCGTCCGTATACCATGTTGAAATCAGCTCCTGATCGTTTTCAGCAGCAGAAACCGCAACAGGGGCAACCGTCATTGCTCCAATCGCTGCCATTACGGAACAAATAAAGATTTTGTTTTGTTTTTTCATACCTTTCTCCAAAGCATCCGGAATCATATTCCGAAAGCTTTCCGCACTTTTCCGGCAGCGGAATCTCCGTATTTTTCTGTATTGTATTTAATAAGTGTGTTTTTATTTGCTATTTGACGTATTGCAATAAAAAGTTTGTAAATTTTCACAAAAAAGGGGTCTGAATTTCATGCACACTGACCATGCAAAGAATTCAGCGTACAAAGTTATTATATCAAATATTTCTGCTCACTGCAACTGTTTTTTCAATTTTTTTGCACTTTTTTATTTGAGATATTACTTCCAAGCCTTTTGAGGAAATATTAAAGGGAGCTTTTTCCAAGCTCCCAAATGTTTTCTATATTACAACAACGCGGTTTTTTCCGCTTTTTTTGGCTTTATAAAGAGCAGAATCAACACGGATGCAAAGCGTATCAAGAGTATCGTCAATTCTTGCCTGAGTTACACCAATACTCACCGTTTGCGGCTTAACATTGACAAAAACCGTATTTTCAAAGCATTTCCTTATAAGTTCTGCAATATGAGCGGCATCAGATATGCCTGCATCATACAAAAGAAGCATAAATTCTTCTCCGCCCCATCTTCCGGCAGAAAAACGTTTCTCATAAACCGTCTGCTTGCTTTTCAGAAGGTTCGCAAGAGCAACAATAACAACATCGCCTTCCTTATGACCATAGGTGTCGTTCACTTGCTTGAAATTGTCGATATCGATCATTATCAGCGAAAGTTCCTTGCCGTATTCCCTCATCCTGATAAGTTCCGTCTCGATATAAGACTGTATTTCGTTACGATTATAAAGTCCGGTAAGACCATCGATAGAAGCGGCTGATTTAAGTTTCTGTTTCAGCAGCTCATGCTCAGTAATATCATGAAGAATACCAATTATTCCGACTATATTTCCGTTATCATCTCTGAGTGGACGCTTTACTACTTCATAATACTCGCTTCCGGTTTCATTCGGAATCTTTATTACATAATCTTCGCCTCTGCCGGTTTTGAGTATTTCCATATCCTTTTTCATCGCAAGAACAGCATTTTCCTTATCTTTGCGGATATCGGCATCAGTTTTGCCACGTATAGACCAATCAGGATCATTATCATGTTCGTAATGATGCCATGTATGAGTTGCAAAAATATACTTTCCCTCTTCATCCTTAATATAAATATTCTGGGGAAGCTCTTTCAGCATCTTTTCCATTTCATAAAAAGAAGCTGAATCCCTGCATCTTATGGCATTTTCAATACGGTTTTCAATAATTTTCTTATAGTACGGAGGAGCTATAAAATCAGACACGTCATATTTAAGACAATCTATCTCTTTTTCCGAATATTTTCCTGACGAAACAATAAGAATCGGAAGCAATCGGAACTTGCTTTTTCTCTGAATACTTTTCAAAAAACTGTGGTCATCCGCAACTGCAATTTCTACTCCGATAAGAATTGCACTGAAATCATTGTAACACTCACTAAGAAGTCTTCTGCCGTTTTCTTTATTTTCGGTGCATATCATATCATAATCTTCGCTTAACAGATCGCAGATCGCACTCGTCTGCTGCGAATCGCCGCAGATAAAAAGTATCTTCTTTTTTGCTGTTGTTTTTTGATTATTTATTTCGTTCATTTATGATTCTCCTGTTCAATCCACAACCAAAGCCGCCGAAGCGTAGGCTTTTACAGGACGTCCGGTTTCATCAAATTCAGTTGTATATCTTACACGGAATGGTATTCGGTCTGCTGTTAAAGGAATAACCGCTTCAAGGGATTCTACTCCCTCAGCTATCTGCTTATGCCAATCACGGTACATATCTGCAACCTCCGGCGGGAAGATTCCCATTTCTATCGCACTTTCAGGATAATTTTGCAGAAGAGGCGGAAGTCCTAAATTTTTCATACATCGAAAACACGGCCGCATTTCTTTAGTTGCAACAGTATATTCCCAGAAATACATATCAACCTGTTCACTTGCGATCTTAAAACGCTTTTCGGTATCAAGAATTCCGGAATAATAATTCTTTTCGGCTGTAATATTGCGTATCATAGCATAAAAAAGACAGCTGTTCTTGCTTTTTCCTATCATGCGGACTGTACTTCTTATACAGATATCATCCTCGCCGCAGGTTGAGGACGTCAGGTGACGCCATGTTTCAGCTTCTTGTTCATCCTCGGTTTCAATGGCAAGCTCAAGCATACTGCGGTAGGTGTTTTTTCCCTCTTCATCGAACCAATCCATAATATCGGTATTGACGATTTCATTTTCAGAAAGGTTCATACAAATTTCCTGAAGATATTTTTTGTTTACTCTTAAAAGCTCTGTTTTACCGTCATGGTAATCAAAAATTGCAGCGCCTCCGACAAAATTGCTGAAAATAAGAGTTTCCATCGAATCGCTCGACCAGAAATTGGCTGCGTTCATCGTATCGAGCAGACGCATCTGCGGAGCGGTTATCCCAACGCTTCCGCTGCTGCATAAAAGCTTATGATACTCATCTTCCGGCAGAGGACGTGAATAAAGATATCCTTGAATATAATTGCAGCCGATACTTCTTAAAAAATCAGCCTGTTCAACTATTTCAACACCCTCCGCAATAACGGGCAGGCCAAGCCAGTTTACCATTCTTACAACAGAACTTAAAATCGTTCCGCCACGATTGTTTGTATCGTTTTCATTCTGAAGAAAACGCATATCAAGCTTGATAATATCAAAATCAATATCTTTAAGAATATTAAGCGAAGAATAACCGCTTCCGAAATCATCCATCTCAACAATATAGCCATAGCTATGAAGCTTTCTTACGGCTTCGTTGATAAACTGGCTGTTGCCAAGTGCGGCAGACTCGGTTATTTCTATACGAATATACTTTGAAGGCACATTATATTTCATGCGTGACTGCTCCAGCTTATCAATGAAATCTGGAGAAAATATATCATATCTTGTAAGATTTACCGAAATCGGAACAATATGGCTGCCTTCATTCATACATTTTCTTATATACTGGCAAACCTTATCAAAAACATAAAGATCAAGTGCGGTTATAAATCCGTTCTTTTCAAAAACAGGAATAAAAACTCCGGGCGAGATGAGTCCTTTTTCCGGATGATTCCAGCGGACAAGCGCCTCTGCTCCGACAAGCATTCCGGTTGAATGATTATACTGCGGCTGATAGCAGATAACAAACTGTTCCTCTTCAAGTGCAACACGCATAAGTCCGGTTATTTCCTGTTCTGTAAGAAGATTGCTTCTAAGAGTTTCGGTATAATAATTATATCTTTGAGTATAGCTCCCCTTTATCGGCGACTGCGCCATTATGGCACGTCCTATTGCCGAATCCGCCGGACTAAGCTTTCCGTTAAACAGGTATATTCCCGCATTGCAGGCTATTTCAAACGAAAGCGGATATGATGAGATATTTTCAAATATATTTTCAATAAAATCCGGAATATCTTTTATTATAGTTTTTGTTATAAGACAGAAGCGGTCTGAACCGATACGGCAGGCTATTCCGTTGTTTTCAACAACTTTTGCAATAGCGTCAGCAATATGTATAAGAAGCCGGTCTCCTTCCTCCATACCGAACATTTCGTTTATTATTTTAAATCGCTGAACATCAAAATAGATCATTACCGTTTTCATAAGATCTTCTTCGGAAAGTTTTTCAAGCCAACAATCCGCTTCTTTTACGAATGCCGCACGGGTGTATATTCCTGTAAGCTGATCAAGTTTTTGAAAAGCCGATTCGTTAAAAGCGTTCATAAATGTAAAAATTACAGCAACGTTCTTTTTTGGTTCCGAACATACAAATCCTATCTGGCAGAATACATTCTTCCCCTCGGCAGATTTTACCAGACTTTTCATATAAGACACATATGGCTTACATGAAACAGAAGCTTCAGCAAGCTTGCGGCGAAATGATTCAGCGTCTTTCCGGTCAAGAAAATCATTGCTCAGCAGTTGATCTACCGAACAGGTGTCTCCTTTAACAGATAATAATTCTTTAGCGGAATTCAGATTATGGAACTGATGCGATTCACATTTATATACAATAACAACGCTGTTATACTTGCTTTGTGGTACATTCATAAAAAAAACCTCCTGTCAAGCAGATTCGGATTTAAATCGCTGACTTGAATATCATATTTAAATATTATATCACTTTCCAACAAAAAAATCAACCTTTTCATCGCAAAAATGTGCATAATATTACAAGATAATATTGTTGCAATATGCTGTTGACAGAAATCCAATTGAGTGATATAATAAACGATAGCATACACTAACTAATAAAAATATCAGTCCCTCTTCCCTTAGTTCTAAGAAATCGGAGCAATAACATATGAGAAAGCATTACATTGACAATTTGCGGAATTATACAATTATACTTTTATTTCCGGTTCACACATTTATGATATGGAATAATTTCGGCTCCGGATTTTATATTCATGCGAAAGAAAATCTGCTGTTGAGTACATTTATCACAATGATAAATCCTTGGTTTATGCCGCTGCTTTTTGTTCTTGCAGGAATCAGTGCGAAACATTCATTGGAAAAACGTTCAGACAAGGAGTTCATTCGTCAGCGTGCCGATAAACTATTAATTCCATTTATTTTTGGAACTATTCTTTCAGCTCCGTTACAGACTTTTTTTGCAAGAAAATTTTCGTTCGGATACAACGGATCTTATTTTAAAAATATTAAATATTTCTTCACTCATCTCACAGATTTAAGCGGCTATGACGGAGCTTTCACTCCGGCACATTTATGGTTTATTTTATTTTTATTTGTTATTTCTGCTGTATCTTTAATAATGTTCCGTTTTATCCCATATGAACGAGTGTGCGAAAAGGCAGAGGAATTCCCTTTGTACGGCATTATGCTGCTGTTTCTGCCGATATATATTATGTATCATATCGGAAATTTCGGCGGATATAGCTTAGGCAAATATCTGACGCTGTTTTTAATAGGATATTATTTCCTCAGCAGCGATGTTTTAATTGGTAAACTTGAAAAAACTCCAGAATACTTGCAATATTTTCTGTAATTTTAATGGCAGTCTCTGCTACTCTGTATTATAATTTTTCTTACTACGGAGATTTATGGGTAAATTTTTCAGGCTGGATGACTATCCTCGCCGTAATTGGCTCTGGAAAAAAATATTTAAATAAAAAGACCATCTTTACTGATTATCTTAATCACGCTTCTTATCCGATATATATATTGCATCAGCCAATTCTGGTAACATTGGCATATTATGTTTTAAAAATAAAAACTTTTTTATCAGTACAAGTTCTTATTATCTGCTTCGGAAGCCTTGCTATTACAATATCAGCATATCATATTATAAAACCACTCCCTCTTCTGAGAAAACTCATAGGAATAAAATAACTTTTTAGAATTACGAGGTGAAATTAATGAGGAAAAAGATTATAGCCGGATTTATAGCAAGCACAGTATTATTAACCGCCTGCGGAAAGAAATCGTCTGAAAATAAACAGGATAGCAGATCATTTTTTGCAATGGACACCTATATGACCGTTACGGTGTACGGAGAAGATACCAAAGCTGCACTGGATAAAGCAGAGGAAAAAGTTGCAGAGCTTGAACGGTTATGGTCCGTAACCGACGAAAACAGCGAGATTTATGCAGTTAATCACAGCGGCGGAAATAGTGTTTCCGTGAGTTCGGAAACAGCAGCACTGCTCGGTTTTTCTCTGGATATTTCAGCAATGACCGACGGCGCTCTCGACTGCACTATGTATCCAGTTCTGACTGAATGGGGATTTACCACCGGAGATTACAAAGTTCCATCGGACGAAAATATCGCTGAACTCCTTGAAAATACCGGATATCAAAAAATACATCTTGACGGACAATCTGTGACAGTACCTGAAAATATGCAGATAGATTTAGGAGCGGTCGGCAAAGGATATACCGGCGATCTTCTGGCTGAAACACTGAAAGAAAATGGCATCAGTTCCGCACTTCTTGATCTTGGAGGGAACATCCAAACTATCGGGAAAAAATCGGACGGTTCAGACTGGAAACTTGGTCTGAGAAGTCCATTCGATGAGGGAACTTTTGCAGTTCTGGAAGCTTCGGACTGTGCCGTTATTACTTCCGGTGGATATGAACGTTATTTTGTCGGAGACGACGGTGAAACATACTGGCATATTCTTGATCCGAAAACCGGAAAACCGGCACAAAGCGGTCTTATTTCGGCAACGATCATCGGCAAAGAGGGCAGACTCTGCGACGCCCTTTCAACTTCCATATTCGTTATGGGACTTGATAAAGCCGAAAATTTATGGCGGCAGCATGATGATTTTGAAATGGTTCTTGTAACCGAAAACGGCGGAATTTACATAACTGAGGGACTTGAAGATAAGTTTTCTCTGAGTGAAATGTATGAAAATCTGACAGTGGAAGTGATATACCGATGAAGTCGAAAAAATTATGGATAACGGTTTGTATCGTCATATTTTTAATAGGAGTCGCTGGAAGTCTGTGGATGATATTCAAACCTCATGGTCAGACCGTCCGCATTGTGCAGAACGGAAAAACGCTGTATACTATTGATCTCGATCATTCCGCTGATAGAACTATCGAGGTTGAATATCAGGGCAGCAAAAATATTGTCGAAATAAAAAACCACAGGATCTATGTAAAAGAAGCCGAATGTCCCGACCAGACCTGTGTTAAAATGGGAGAACTTAAATCCAGCTCTGCACCAATTGTCTGTCTGCCAAATAAGCTTGTGATAGAATTTACAGAAGACGACGATATTGACGCAGAGGTGAAGTGAAATGAATGTAAAAAAACTTGCCCGACTTGCGCTTCTTACAGCCATTGCGCTTATCATTTTTATCGTAGAAATGCGGATTCCCAATCTTGTTCCGATTCCGGGTGTTAAGCTTGGACTCGCCAATATCGTTACTGTGTATGCAATGTATCACTACTCGGCAAAGGAAACCTCGCTTATTGTTCTTGCAAGAATTCTGCTTGGCTCTATTTTCGGAGGAAATATCAGCGCAATTATTTACAGCCTCAGCGGTGCATTTCTCTGTCTGACCGGCATGATTATTCTCCGCCGTGTAATTGATGAAAAAAATATCTGGATTTGCAGCATCCTCGGAGCTGTTCTTCATAATATCGGACAAACTGCCGCCGCTATTGTTGTAATGAAAACAACAGCCGTTTTATCTTATCTTCCGTTTCTGCTCGTTTCAGGATGCATTGCCGGCGCCTTTACCGGTATTTGCGCCCAACTTCTTGTCAGAAAATCGAGTAACTTTGACTAATAAAATAGCAGTTGTAGTTATCTTTTACTGTAATTAAGGGAGACGCTGTCTCCC
>CAJKFZ010000035.1 GCA_905199285.1 uncultured Ruminococcus sp. | reverse complement strand
CCTGAGATATCCTTCTGACGCTTCTTTACGACCTTGGGCTCAAAACTGCCGTCACGATCCTGCGGTACTTCTATTTCAGTTTCTCCGAAGTTTCCGCGAATTTTCTTGGTTTTCCTGCCGTTGCGATAGTCAGGATTGCTGGAACGCTCATATTCCTGATATCCCAGATGCTCGTCCATTTCGGACTCAAGCATTTCCTGGATCGTCCCTCCAAGAAGGTCTTTGAGGGCATCCTCAATATCCTTTGCAGACTTGATGTCGTATTCCTCAAGCAGCATTCCTATGATATTTTTCTTTCCCTCACTCATCGGTTCTCTTTTCCTTCTTGCCATAAAAAATCAGCCTCCTGTGATATTAATTCTATTTTACCACAGTTAGCTGACTTTTTACAGACTTTTTTTCAGAGGCTCAGTCTTAATGTCGTACACTCTTTGCGTTGAAAAAATTTTTTCTATTTTTTCAATTTAGGGCTTGACTTTTATTTGCAGGTCTGGTTTGTTATTCTTATTCTACCAGATTTTTGGGTGTTTGTCGACTGCTCTTTCAGTATAACACATCACACAGCACCTATTGCCATTACCCCTTGACAAAATACGCTCACTTTTGGATGACAGAATGGCTGGTCTCTGACATCATTCATTTCTGCCAGTGTCATCTGTCTGTCCATGTTCCTATTATACCACTTTTATCCCTTTTTGGCAACTGTGCGGTATTGCCTTATATCACATATAAAGAGGGAGTGATAAGGTATTTATCACTCCCTGATCTTATATTAATCAAACTTCAAGGCTATTATTCATAGGAATAACATTGACCATAAGTATATTCACAGTTACTGTACTGTCTTTCTTAGAATACTCTATTTCAAATAAGCCATCTAATTTGTCTATACATTTTTTCACATTTCTTATACCGTACCCATGAAGATCTCCTACCTTGCTGGAAACATAATCTCCGTCCTTCATTACAGGTGCTGAAGAAGCACTATTTTTCAGCGTTATAAGTATACTGTTATTTTTCTCACCAATAATCAGACTTACTTTCTTCTCATCAGTTTTTTCAGCTGCTTCAAACGCATTTTTCAGTATATTTGATAAAATGGTACAGATATCTGAAGCTGAAACAGAAAGATTCTCCGGAACATAACCTTTCTTGGTAAAGTCAACAGCCTCATAGTTGCATATCATTTCGTTTATGATAACATCAATAAGATTATTTCCGGTAATAGTTTTATTACTCATGCTGTTGTATTTTTCAACGATTGAAAAGAAATAGTTTTCAAACTCATCCTTTTTGTCCATTTTATACAGAGCTTTCAAGCAAAAGAAATGATGGCCAAGATCATGACGAAATGCTCTGTTCTCATTTTCTTTTTTAAGAAGGGTAAGGTAATAATTCTTCTGCATATCAAGCATATTATTGATAACTTCATTCTCTCTTCTCAGATTCTTGTTTTTCACTTCGCTCACTATAAGCTTAAATAATACAGTCATAAAGATAACACTGAAAAGGCTAATTGCTACAGTCTCGATCTTAACGAATCTTTTTAGTCGAATCAGAGAAAGCATAAAGCTGCAATGACGAAATATACAGCGCTATGGCACCGCCTCCGACAAGCAATACCAATAAATTATACCTGTTGAACTTGTATGTGAATCGTATATTTGCGATTCCTTTTATGAGTAAAATAATAGCTATAACAGCAAGCATAGGAAGATTAAAGATAACATATATCAGCTTATCCGATTGTATCCTGTCCGTACCTATATGAGTGATATACATAATAAAACTGTTTATTACCATATCCATAATACATATATACATGTATATGATGAAAACCGCAATAGTATCCTTTTTGTTTTTCAGTATCAGGAAGATACTTAGCATTATAGCAGCAGTTACACCAAATATCACATCCGTGAGTCTAATGAATACGGAAGCGCCCATAAAAAACAATACTGAGATCAATGACACCGCAAGTGCTTTCTTTTTAGATCGGTATTCAGTTCCGAAAATCAGAATTGCACCGATGACCTTGAGGTATTCTATGATATAGCATATCGTATCAAAAACGACCACATTCATATTGTCACCTCTTCACATATGAACGGCTTTTTTCTTGACATATTCAAAAAAAGCTTCTTTCAGTTTGGTATATTTTCTCTGTGAGACAGGCACCTTCATTTTCAGGTTAAGCATCTCAGCTTCATATTTGCATATACTCACAACATGATTAAAAGACACTACATAGGATTTATGGACCTGAAAAAAGCCGCAGTTTGCAGTCTCTGATATCCATTTTTTAAGTGGCAATAACGAGGTATATACTTTATCTGCAGTATATATGTATGTACCGTCGCCAAAGGCTTCAAAGCATATAATATCATTAAGTGCAACTGATATACTGTTGCCGCCGTCCTTTAAAACAAAAGAAACATTTTCCATATTCTCCTCAGAGATACTGATAAGTGCCTCTTTCAGTTCATTAGTATCAGCAGGCTTAACAAAATACCGGAAAGCTCTTACCTTGAACGCATCCTGCATAAACTCTGAATGTCCCGTCAGGAATATAAGATAATCCGCAAGTTTTTCCCGTCTCAAAAGTTCGGCTGTTTTCATTCCGTCGAGCTCTTCCGTATCTATATCAAGAAAAACAATATCGTATTTTTTCTTTGAGGCAAGCATTTTTTCCCTGAGTAAAACGTGTCTATTACAAGACTGCTGTCAATCTTTGTTAGTTTTTTGTAAATATCTCTTAATGCCTTATCTTCATCATCACATATTGCAATTTTTAAATTCATTTTTCCGATCTCATGAAGTTATTTTAGGATGTTTTAATGAGTATCCTAATGAACCTCTGTTTCTATAATAATTATTTTCATTTTACGCCGCCTACTCAGTATTTTATCACATTTTGTCAAAATTGTCAATACAGTTTGAAGATTGTAAAAAAACATAACAAAAAGATCTCCGGATTTTTTCTCCAGAGACCCTTTTTTCTGCATATTATCTTTGCAATAATATTTACTTAATTCTTGTTTTTTCGTTTTTTACCCCATGAATAAGAAACAACTACCAGAAGAATTGCTACCACAACAACACTTGCTATATGGACTCTGTCATCGTCCAGATTAAGGTTTATGATAACAAGAATAATTGTAAAAAATGCACATGACGCTAATTTCATAATAACTCCTTTCAAAATCAGTGTTTACTTTCCAACGTACATAATGCGTTTCTTATATACAGTTGCAGCCGCTAACGCAATGCCTACCGAAAACAATGCCAGCAAAACAAGATACAGAATACCCTGAAGCATACTGATATTTCCAACGATCAGATCACCAGGTATCATATATGAAGCTGAAATCGGTAGTACACGCAGGATATTATTGAGTGTTCCGTCCTTTTTCAGAGGAACACTGTAAGCAAGCATGAAGCCCATTGCCGATACAAGAAGTACTCCCATATTTGCCTGAGAGATATTATCAGTCTTTGATATAAACGAAGCGCATAATCCTGCAACTGAACAGAAGAATACAAATGATACACAAAGTGTAATAACAGCAAGTATCATAACGCCAAAGCTTTCCGTTGAATCACGAATCATTTCGGTAGTTCTGAAGAAATAATCATAGTAATCATCGTATACGAATGATACTGTTACATAATGTCCTATCACGCATCCTGCAATGATACCGGCTATCCACAGCAGACTCTGTATCAGACTGTTAACTATTGCTGAAACTATTTTGCCGACTATCAGCGAAAATGGATCAACAAACGTCAATATGCTTTCCATAAGCTTTGAAGTCTTTTCAATACTTACAACGCTTATAACACTCTGGCTATTTATAACGACCATTATATAAAGCATCATAGTGATAAGCATAGGTATAAACATCTTCGCAAGTCTTGCCGCCGAATCGCCCTTTTCATCTCCGGCAACCTTATATGAGGTTTCAGTTCTGCTGAGAAGGACCTTCAGATCGTCTGATGATATACCTGAATCCATGAGCATTGTGCTTTCAGCCATGCCCTTGAAACACTCTGTGAATTCCTTTGCTTCATTTTCTTTGATGCTGCTATCAGCCGGAATAACAGTTTTTATCTTCTGTTCTTCACCTGCTGCTGTGATCTCGACAATTAGCGAATTCTCGTTATTCCCATCTGCTTTATCATAGCTTTTCTCTACAAAAACAATATTCGGATAAATCTCATCATATGTCTTTTTAAATGCCTCGTATGGTATTGAAGAACTGCTGTTTCCAGTGTTCATATATATCTTCCAGTCAGAATAAACTTTATCGTCTGATTTCTGCGAAAAGCCTATTGCACAGCTTATAACGACCAAAAGCAGACACAGCAGCATAGGGATCCCGAAAGTAACTATCTTATACCACTTCGCCTTAGCATTCTGCGAAAAAGTAAACATGAACACTTTTTTCCATGAACTCATGATCATCAATGTACTCCTCCTTTTCTCTTCATGCGAAAATCACGGATGTGCTTTTCTTTCTTTGTCGGCACACTGAATATCCTTGTTTCATATGTTCGGGCAACCAACATAAACAACAGCAGATCGGATATTATAAGTACAGCTAAACTTATAAATGGCATTATACCTCCGGAATTGCCAGATAGTATCTCATACGGACACACAAAAGGTGCAGAAAGCGATATCAGCATTCCTACAGTATCAATTGACAGTGAGCTTCCGCTAAAATTCAGGAAACATATTGCAAGCGCAAAATATGCGCCTATAAGAAGAGCAAACTGATAAAGCTTCATTCCTTCCTGCATTTCTTCAAGCTTACTCACTGACGAGCCGACATACGCTGCAATAAGGCTGAACAGCATAACTCCCAGGATTATAATGACAAACGATAAAAGAATATCAATGACATTTACAGAATTATCATTAAAGAAATTCCCGGTCATCTCACTGAACATTTCTGATACAGACTTGCTTTCCTCAGATACAGCCGAACCAATAAATACCGAAGCAACAAAGCAGACAGAAACAGATACTATCTGTACAGCCGACTGTGCGATAGCCGAAAGTACCTTTCCAAAGATCAAAGCCTCGGATTTTACATTAACCATGATAAAGTTTATAACATTGTTTGATTTTTCTACTACGATCGAAGATGAGATCATATTGCTGGCTGATGTTATAAAAATCATTATTATCATTATGGTACACATAAAGAATATATTGCTATTAAAATCACGCTTATCTTCATCAGAGGCTATTCGGTATTCTCCATTGCTGTCGATCGAACCTACCTCTGTTATCATGCCATGCTCTGAAATCTTTTTCTGCTCATCTGTAAGCGAAAGCTTATTTTTCTTTTCTTTTATGAAATAATCGTCAATATCCTCTGCAAGAGTCTGTATATCGCTGTCATTAAGCTTAGTTTCAGGACTGCTGTACACATCAAAAGAATAAAGGAATTCCTTCTGAGATATCGAAATGAGTATCTCAGAACTACTTTCATCCTCTTTCATTGCTTTTATATGTTCATCTTTTTCAGAGAATGGTATCGTTTTTATCTCAAGCTCATTATATCTTTCGATATTTTTCAAACCGCTATAATCTATCCCCAAACCGCTATCATCTGCAATGGTAAGCAAAGTTACATCAGTCTTAGCGTTATTGCTGCCGCTTATCATACATTTTATAGGGAAAAAAAACAGTGCAGCTGCACAGAACAACAGTGTGATTATCCTGAAAGACTTTGAAACTACAGTCTGTCTGAAGGAGAAATCAAAAACTGCCTTCCAACCGTTAAAATTAGTTTTCAACACTTGTCCCTACCTTCTTTAAAAATATTTCATGAAGTGAAGGCTCACGCAGTTCAAAGCGAACTACTCCCCTGTCAGACATAACAAGCGCTTTAAGGAAATCCGTTACCTGTTGCTCATTTCGGGTTCTGAACTGCATTTCATCTGGTGTTCTGTTAACAAATTCCATATTAAACTTTTCTATTATATCATCAATATCCTTATCACATTTAACAAAGAGGTTCTCTCTTCCGTAGTGTTTCTTAATTTCGTTGAGATTGCCTGAAACAACTGCTTCTCCCTTATCCATAATGATGATATCCTTGCAGAATTCCTCAACCGTTGGCATACTATGGGAAGACATGATGATATACTTTCCCTTTTCAATCTCTTCACGTATAACGTTTTTGAATATCTCAGTGTTTATAGGATCAAGACCACTGAGAGGTTCGTCGAGTACAAGAAGCTCTGGATCAGATATAAGTGCAGCCATTAACTGAATCTTTTGCTGATTTCCCTTTGAAAGCTGCTCAGCAAGCTTAGGCTTTTCGCGCCGTCTTCTTGAAGCTGGAGTCGGATTATAGATGTATTCCTCAACCTCCAGCCTTTGAGCAAGCCTTTTTATAGAAACCTTTGCATCTGCCCTGCTTATGCCCTTCAGCGCAGCAAAATAAAGGAGTTGATCCATAATGCATGACTTTGGATAGATACCTCTTTCTTCTGCAAGATAACCTATATTCACCTTCTTGACATCAAGCGGAGATCCGTTCCAAAGAACATTTCCTCCGTCCTTTGCAAGAATATCAAGTATCATTCTTATAGTAGTCGTCTTTCCTGCACCATTTGTACCCAGAAGTGCAAATACTCCGGGTTCTTTCATCTCAGCGGAAAGACCGTTTACAACGACCTTGTCACCATATTTTTTATAAAGATTATTGATTTGTAAAGACATAGTTATTCTCCTTATAATCTGTTAATGATCAGCGCAGTCATCATTATGCCCGACACGGATCGTACACAGTCTTTTTCCAAACGATATGTGCCCCGTTTAAGAATACATATTATCAGGGACAATTACGTTATATTCAGCTCTTATTTCGCAAGATAACCGCCGTCAACAGCAAGTGCCTGACCAGTTATCATGGAAGCGCCATTTCCTGCAAGAAATCTCACAGCACTGACTATATCCTCAACAAGGCAATATCGTTTCATCGGTATATCCTGAATATACTTGCGATAGATCCCTGGCTTCATCAGCCATGATTCGCTTTTGGATGTAAGTATAAATGTCGGGAGTATACTGTTTACTCTTATATTGTATTCTGCCCATTCAAGACACAATGCCTTTGTAAGGTTCACAACGCCTCCCTTGCTTGCACAGTACGGAGCTCTTTTATAATTACCTACAACTCCATGCTGCGAGGATATATTGATTATAGCGCCGCCTTTTTCTTTGTTCATAAGCCGTACGGCTTCTTTGCTCATGAAAAACGTTCCCTTGAGATTGACATCCAGAATATCATTCCAGTTTTCTTCTGTGACATCGACAGCAGCAGCCAGCATGTTTATACCGGCATTATTCACAAGAACATCAATATCGATATGCTCGTCTGCAAGCTTTCTGCAATAATCTTTTATAAGATCTACCTGAGTTATATCGCAAACAGATACGTGAAACCTGTCATTGTATTTTTGACACATCTCAGATACGAAAGCCTTTTCAGTCTCAACAGCCTGTTCGGTATCTATCCCGTAAACCGCTGCTCCCATAGAAAGAAAATCCTCTGAAATACCGCGCCCAAGTTCACCAAGGCAGCCTGTTACGATAACATTCTTATTAAAAAACTCTCTTTCCATAGCAGCCTCTCTTAAATTATTTCGCTCAATATCTTCAGTACTCTGTTAGTCTCGCTCTCTGAGATCGTATATGGCGGCATAAGAGTTATTCCCGAACACTTTTCTCCGCACTTAAAAACGTATATAAGCAGACATTTTTGCAAAGCGTATGTCATTATGCAGCTAAGCTCATCCATTGAAAGAGGTTTCCCCTCGTCATCGGTAATATCTATACCAATCATAAGCCCTTCTATCCTGATCTGTCTTATATTTGTCTTCTCGTTTTTCATCGCTTCCAGACTTGTTCTGAACTGTTCTGAACGGAGATTGATATTTTCTATTACATCATCTGTAAACTTAGAAAGCGTTTTTTCTGCTGCTGCACAGGCAAGTGGGTTTCCGCACTGAGTTGAAAAATGATTGATATATTCATTCTCATCGGAATATCTCATGAACACCTTATTGTTAACCAGAACAGCACCCATAGGTATGATTCCGTTAGTTATAGCCTTTGAAAGGCACAATATATCCGGTTTCAAAGGGATATCCTTGTATTTGAATGACTTCCCGGTGCGATAGAAGCCTGTTGCGACCTCATCAGCGATAAACAGAACATCATATTTCTTCATAAGTTCAGTAAGCTTATTATAATACCAGTCCGGCAAAGTAATTATACCTCCGGAAGCCATTACCGGTTCAATAAGAACCGCCGCAATATCATCTTCCGCAAATCTTTTTTCAAGTGCATCTTCATACGCCTTCTGTTCAGCAAGCGAAGCCGGTGCTGAAGGAAAGAACGGAACCTCAAGATACTCGATCTTTTCATTGAGGGGCGAATATTCAGCAGTTTCATCACCATCCATTCCGCTGGCAGTCATTGCAGCATAGGTTGTACCATGATATGACATATCCATTGAAAGGATCGTTTTACAATTCTTTCTGCCTATAATGTGCATATACTTTCTTGCGATCTTAATTGCACACTCCACCGATTCTGAACCGGAACAAGTAAAGAATACCTTCTCGAAATCATTATCTGTGAAATCAATAAGTTCATCCGCAAGATCAGTTATAACAGGACCGGAAAAATTTATCATATTGATATAATGCAGCTTGTTAAGCTGTTCTGAAATAACTTTTGTATATTCCTCATCACCGTAACCAAACGGAGCATTCCACAATCCACTGTTGAGATCGAGATATCTTCTTCCGTTTGTTCCGGTAACATATATACCCGAGCCGCTTTCAATATGAAGATCCTGAATGGTTTTATTGACATCTGCAAGCGGATAAATAACTGATGTTCCGTTCATTTGTTCACTCCATAATTCCACATTCTCTTAATTTTATGACAGTGCTGACAAAACCTTCCTCATAGATCTTAGTATCAGTATCCTCAGGTATATCGCACTGTTCTGCTACCTCACTGACCTTATAACCTCTTGCGGCAAGCTCAGCAAGCTCAAAGAACTGCTTATTCACACTGTATATCTTTCCCTTTTCAAATGTAAAGAGAATGTATTTATTATCATCACTGAACATAAATGAATCATATCTCAATGAGAATTTCCTTGATTCTTCACCTAACGTGCTACTGTTTCCGGCTGTGACCGCTCTTATCTCTTCAACGCTTTTAAAGACTCCACAGTTACATAACAGCTTTGCAGCGATGACCATTCCAATCAGATAAAGATAATCCTTTTCATCACGTATAAAATCGCAGAACTTATCTTTAAGATATTCAGGAACGGCAAGACATCTGCTGCATTTCATTGCTGTCGAACACTCAGAACAGCCGCGCTTCTTTTCTTCTTCTGCCTTGCTATGTTTGATATTTATCATTTTCTTAAAGAATGGTTCATCAATGCTGCCAGCACAATAATCAGAATTGTGGCATGGATAGATCTTTGAATCAAATATACGCATCCTCGGCATATATTCAATACTGCAATTCTGGCAGTTCATAAAACGGCATAAATCCACGATCTCCGGAACATAAAGTCTTTTTTCGGTTATCCTGCCAGTATTGTACAGATCTGTAAGATCACTGACAAAGAGATCAAAATCCTCCTTGTTCTTCAGCATAACGTAATTATCTTTTTCGCTGTCAGATTCAAACTTTGAATACTCGGATATGTATATATCCTTCTGAGATTCACCGTTGTTTATATCAAATCGGTATAAATTGCCATCCTTCTTTTCGATAACGGTATCATTTGAACGCAGAAAACCTGTTCCGAGGCTGGTTTTGTCATTGAAGGCATATTCGCCTTTATGGAAGATATTATTGTTGATACCAACGTAATTCGATACGTTTTTCAACACATCATCCGTTATATCCTCGATATAAATATGCTTTACAGAAAAGTTGCTGTCTTTGATATTAGGATAAAGACCTGTAAGGAAAGCCTTTGTTCCGTTCCATAAAGCTGAATCATCCACCTGGAGCTCATCTGCTTCAATATTATGGAGCCTGCATTCAACATCAGGATACTCTCTCGATATAAGATCTATAAACGAATTTGTAATATCTGAATTATTTCTGTTAATTACAAAGCATATAATATCAGGACTGTATGAAAGAAATTCCTCGATAAGCTCATATGGATTAGGGAGTTCATTCATCTGTGATGTTATGATATCAAACTTTTCTCCGAATTCAGCACTAATTACTTCCGGATCGACATTGTTTTTCAGAGAATACAGACCGTTCCCATTCCGACAGTATCAGTCAAAGTAAATACTGCTCTTACAAAAACATACCACAAATACAATGAGAATACATAACACATACAGCCGTATATAGTCATCACTATTTTATTCTTTTCTTTGCTCCTTATAAATGATGTAGGTCTGGTGAAAAGAATCATAAACAATGCCATTGATCTGTCATAGAGATTGTTGACGCCTGATATATTCTGTATAATCCAGTAGCCGTCATATTTAGCAAAAGGAATAAGATTGAATATTGCCGCACTAATGTTATATGCTGCAAATATCACAAGGTATGTTCGCATTTTATCCGATACAAAAGGAACTACAGCAAATGAAATACATGCAAGCATAATATTTGAGATAATGCCGATTAGTGATACGATTATTTTATGCCTTTTATTATCACTTCGATATATATCATTTACATCTGCGAAAAAAGCCGGTATACAAAAATACAGCTTAACTCCCGTCATTCCTATGCATCCAGTAAACCGGAAGCAAGCCGAAATATGAGCGGTTTCGTGGATAAATCCACTGATCACGAACATACCATAGAACATTATGACAGAACCCGGTCTAATTATATCCGCAGCTGCTTTCAGACTGTCAAGATAAATATCATCATATTTATTCACACATATGCCGGCTGAAACAGCAGCAATAATGAATAATATCACACCTGTCCACGATACAAGATGAGAACAAAGCTTTATAAGATTACAGTATGCACTGTTCTTTCCGAAAACAAAGAGTATCTTATCAGACATATGCCTCTTTGTTTCAACAGGTTCCTTGCCTGTAAGTCCAAAATCATCATACGCTTTTTTAAGATATTCCTTCTCTTCCTCATCCAGCTCCGGAGCCTCCTTTGCATCCAGAGCATCTGAATCAAGAAGACTGCATAGATATTTTGCTTCACGAACTCCTATCTTTAGGTATCTTCCTGTAGCTTTATTCTTCGCAAGATATCCCTCAGAGGTTCTGATGACCTCAGTAATTTCATTTTCAAAAATCATGCGAACAATTCCTTTACAGTGTTATTGCCATCCTTGAAGTGTATATTCTGACTTCTGCAATAACTTTCGGTAACTGTTATCAGTTTTCTGAAGGACTCTGGCGATTCATCATCGCTGTATGTTCTGAACTGCTTCACAAGAACTTCTTCACTGTTTGAGAATAATTCATCGATCTGCTTTACATACTCCTCAGAATATAGTTTTCTGAGACAGTCGATAACAGTTTCATGATCTCCTACAGATACCATTCCATGGGTATAATTTTTCAGTATATAGAAATACTCTGCTTCCTCATCTTCAAGAATGCTGTTTCTGACGATATTACAAATAAGCAAAACTGTTTCATAAGCCTTTGCATAATCTCTGATATATACATATAGCATAGCCTTATAGTAGAGCAGATCCACTCCAATTTCAGTGCCCGGAAGCTTATCGCTTATAAGATTACCGGAAAAGTCCTTGAAATTATTGCTCTGAAGTGAATGCTGATAGTAATTTATAGCACTTAAAAGATACTTAACACATTCTTTATCAACCTTTTCAGGCTTACTGAGATACTTCTGAAGATGGAATCTTGTGTTATCAGCTTCAAAATCGTTCTTTGATGCAATATTCATCTCTGAGAATCCCGGAACGATTATATGATATGAAGGGAAACCAAGATAGGATGTATCATGTATAAGCAATCACATTTCTCTTTTCTGAGAAGCTCAATAGAATAATCAAGCATCTCCCTGTTAGTTGATGAAGAAAAATCCTTCGGCTCAACAAATTCAAAATCAGGCTTTGAACTGAATATCTGGTAAGGATAAGCAGCATCACCGGTCTTGAAGCTGTTCTGGAGATTGATCACCGTGCTGACATTTGTATTAGAGAAATCAATAATGGATTTCTTGGCAAAATTTTCGATATTAGTTCCCTGAGTAGCCTCTGTGAAAAGTCGTTCGAGAGCAATATGATAATCCGGATGAGAGCCGATCTTAACGCCGAATTTTCCCGTATCCTTCTCAACAATAACAAGTACGCAAACAGGATATCCCTTTCCGATAGAGCCGTCCTTTATGAAAACATTATATTTTTTATAGCTCTTTATCAGCTTATACATCTCATATATATCCGGAAACTTTGCAATATAACTTTCCGGTACATCTGGAAGAGAAAGCTGATCCATTATAAGATGCCTCTGCACCTTTCTTTCAAAAACTTCCGAAAGCCCCTGTACAAGTGCTTCCTCCGGAGTATTTCCAGCACACATACCATTGCTTCCATAGAACATATTTTGTATGGTATATGGTATGTATACATCCTTATTGTCTCTTACAGAATAATATGGCAAGCACAGGAATTCATCTTCTTTTCTGTGTATATTGTAATCAAGCTTGTGATACCTTCTAAGGAGTTCAGTTTCATCAGAGAATTTTTCCTTTTCTGCATCTGATCTTGTAGTAAAGAAGAATTCTGTAAAGCTGTTCTTATCAGCTGTCATTTCCTCAGGAGTTAAGAATTTCTCGTCCTTGAACAAATAAAAATCGCCATTCTTTTCGTAAAGGACATTGCTGAATGTGGAATTCGCTGCAAGCTTATTGTTCTGAAGTCTTTCCATAAATTCTGCATATGCACTTGCCTTTGCGAAATTCCTTGTCATACCCTTTCCGTTGCTTCCGATAGAGGTTCCCTTAACTGAAAGCCTGAGAGAATAGGTACCTATCTCATTTTCGTCTGCCCAATCCTCTGTCATCTCAATATTGAGTTCTGAAAGAAGCTGCTTGAGCTTTTCAACCGTCTCCTCCGGAGTGGTGTCCTTATGCTTTTCTCTGGATAATGCGATATTATTCATAATAATTCTCCTATCTTGATAATATTGATTTCTTTTTAGTTATGTAACAGAATATTGATCTGTAAGCTTTCCACAGCATTCTCTCAAATACAGTCGATAGTATTATTGCTATGCTCAGGATCGTATTCGATATAGTGAAAAACACCATGAATTCTCTGAAACCGCTTATGCCGGAAGAAGTTGTACTTAACCGGATAAAACAGTTAAGAATAAACGATGATATCACAAACGTATCCGAGTAGATTATCGCTTCACGGCTGCTTCCTGAAATAAACAGCGGTGCGATCAGCGAATATAGCAGCGTAACTGCAAATGCTGCGGCTGTGCTCCCTGTAATGATATTTACAATACCATATATCACAAGTATCAAAAAAAGATTCTTCCAGATCTTAATATTGAATAAGCCTTTATCAGTTTCCGTCTTGATATTTGTAAGTGACGTCTTTTTATTTGTGATATTCTCATATTCGGATATCTTATTTTTGTATTTCAAAGTACCATAGCCTGTTATCAGTTTAAAGATCTCTTCAGATAATTCAGCGGCAATACCTGAAAGCTCAAAGCTAAGAGAAGGACCTATGCCGGAGATTTTTTCCATATCAGTGTTTATATCAAAAAAATCACCGAATTTTGCGCTTCCTTTTCCTATATAAGTAGGTCCGATAAGCTGCTTGGTGCCATTCATTATACCGCATACATATCTGACCTGAAGCTCTTCACACACCTCATCTACCCATGATGATATATATAGGCGAATCAAAGGATTTCACTATCACATCTGGAGAAATATTCCGGATAATATCGGAAAGTGCCTGCTTTGAATCTATGTTCTGACATATAGGATAATAGCTGTTATCCGGATTTATCTTTTTAAGCTTTTGTCCGAGAGAAAGCGCCTTAGGTCTGCCTAAATCCTCCATATCATATAAAAGCTGCCGGTTCAGGTTACTTACCTCAACACAGTCACCGTCAACAAGATAAATATGTCCGATGCCGAGCGCTGCCATATTCCATGCCACATGACTGCCTATTCCTCCGCATCCGAGTATCAGTATCTTAGCCTTTTTCAGCTTCTCACGATGACCTGGAATATTCATAAAATAACAGAACGAATCCGACCGTGAATATCTGCCTGCCATATCAGGAGGCTCAGTAAGAAGTATGCCCTCAGACAGCCACTTTTCAAAAATTTCCTTTCCGAATCCTGCAACTATACTTTCTTCATCTGTGGGTTCACCGTTTATCAATCTGCGCATATTCTCAAGATCGTATTCTGTTTTGCCCGAAAGCGGAAACACAACTGTTCCGTTCGGCTTAGAAATTATCGGATAATATTGATTCAGATAGTATTCCATATCTTCTCCTAAATTCTGATGTTTATGATCGTTAAAGCAAATGATAAAAGCATAAACGGGATATATGTTATACAAAGTGCGCCATATATCGTATAAAAAAGATCATAGGATCTTTCATTCTCCGAATTATAGAATATTCCGCTCGCAAGACTGCTTATTGTAACATTATCCTTCTTAGCTTTATTCATTCTGATATAAGATATCGGCACGAAAAGCTTCTGCACGAACAAACTTATACTGTTTTCATAAAGCATAGGAATGCCGATAAAATCCTGAAGGATGTAATATCCGTCAAGCTTGAAGAACACTACAAGATTAGTGAGTGCTATAAGCAGATTTATTACTGCATTAACATACAATATATCGCGCATTATGCCATCTGCACCAAATCCAATAGGAGTCAATGACACTCCAGATATAAGAAAATTTGTAAGTATCCCCGCCAAAAGACATTTCAGACGATCACCACGTTTCTTTAAAAGGCGGGAAAAACTTATATTCGTGTAAACTATAGGATAGAAGACGTATATCAGCAAACCAATCTCAAATACAGGCATTTTAAGACTCCGTGTAACAATAGCATGACCGGCTTCATGAAGCATGACAAGAAGAAAGAACAATACAGGATAAACAAAGATAGGACAATTCCTGAAAGCATGAGCTACACTATGAATCATATTGCTGTCACTGCTTGCAGCAAGAACAGTACCAACTATCATAACAGGCAGTGAAAGATAAATAATTATCACCGCAGAAAGCTTAACCATAAATGAATCTGATCTGAACAGCTTATTTCCGTTTATAAGACTTATCTTAAAACGAAAAAGCCCATTCCTGACTATATGCTTTTTCTTTGTATCTCCTGTCTCTGCTATACCTTTTTCAAAAAAGAATTTAAGCAGCTTTTCGATCTGTTTTTCGTTGTAATAATCGGTTCTGCCGCTTAGAAGACTACTGCTTCCGCATTCATCAAGCATACACATAATATCATATTCATTTTGCCCAACAACATAGCTTTTTTTTGTAGAACCCACAAAAACTGAATATTTTCCATTACTTAGACGTTCTATATTCAAGTCACCGGCAAGCCTTAGTCTTGTTGATCTTTCATCCATTTTTTCCCCCCGCAAAAGCTTATTAAGATGATCTCTAAAGACGCTTTTTCTTTTAACAAGTAAAAAAGAATTTTTAGAGATCATTTTAAATTATTCTTATGATTCGATCGAAGAGTGCAAATTAAAGAACCTGCACTCTTTAAATCGATTGAATCAATTACGTTAAATGCTCAGTGATCATGTGCAGATAATGATTCCGCCTACAACCATGAAACCATAGCAGAAGCCCTTTGCAAAATCGCTCATCATTTCTTCTGCATTCTCGAGCTCTTCAATCTGAAGATCTAACTTTTTCATAATTTTACTTCCTTTTCTTAAGTATTATAAGTACGGATCATGTGACTGTGATAATGATGCCTATGCCAACTCCGATTGTGCTCATTATGTGAAAGAAATCGTCGTTTGACATCATTTCCTCTACATTCTCGAGTTCTTCGATCTGAAGATCAAGCTTTTTCATTGTATTCC
>CAJKFZ010000034.1 GCA_905199285.1 uncultured Ruminococcus sp. | reverse complement strand
GGCAACATTGATACGTTGGCAACACTCTCCGCATTTTTCAAAGATTTTTCCGCTGTCAAGCCATAATTTTGCATTAGGAATAATTCGCCTGTCAAGCTCCTCCGCAGACAGTCCTATTTTGTGAAAATCAAGCCATACAAGATATGTACCTTCAATGTCTATCATGGAAACATCGGGCATATTTTCAGCGCGATATACTCTTTTGTACACTCAATATTTTCCCTCACATATTCAATCATTGACTGATACCATTCTTCGCCATAACTGTATGTCGCCTCCGTTGCAATAAGTCACATAATACCAAGCTAACTTGTACCTGCGGCATCAAGCTCCTTTCGGAATTTTCTTTTCAATTCATGATTTGGAATAAAAATGTTTGACATCATCATACTTGCAAGATTGAATGTTTTGCTTGGTGACGTACAAGTAATGCTGATTTTTACAAATTTTTTTAAAGATGCAAACACATGGTGTCTGCCCTTAAATACAAAATCCGCATGAATTTCATCACTCACAACAATTACACCATATTTGACACAAATATCGCCAAGCTTAACAAGTTCTTCTGCCGTCCACACACGCACGACCGGATTATGCGGACTAAAGAATAAACAGCCTGACTTTTTCAGAAATAATTTTCTTTTCAAAATCTTAAAAATTGATATGATAGCGATTATCATCTCCGAGATACAATTCATTTTCAACGATTTTTCTGCCATGGCAAACGCAAATACAACTCCGGGAGTTTTAATCAGCCATTTTTCCTGAACGTCCCAGTTATGATGTTTTTTCGGCCAGTTTGCCAAAATTTCAAAATATGGCGTCTGCACTTCACTGTAGCCGAAAATCCCATGCTTGGGCACGTTCAATTAAAGCATCTTCAATATAAGAAGATGTTGCAAAATTCATATCCGCAACCCAGAGTGGAAGCACATCTTCAGGCATTCCTCGACGTTTCGCAAAATCATATTTCAGACATCTTGTATTTCTGAGGTCTATAACTTTATCAAAATCAAGATTTCTCTCAGACACTCAATTCACGCTCCGTTTCCTGAAATACTTTTTCAAGTTCATAAATCAGATCCTCCGCATTTTCAATACCCACTGAAAGGCGCAGCGTACTCTCTGTAATTCCGTTTTTCTCACGTATTTCCTGCGGTACATCTGCATGAGTCTGTATAGTGGGATAAGTAATCAGCGTTTCCACTCCACCGAGACTTTCCGCAAATTTCATCAAGATATTTCGTTCCGCTGTGTACTACAATATTCGCACCCAAATCAAGTGGATTCTGAAAATACGGCGACAAAAATGTATTATCCACGATAAGCAGTAAATTATGTCTTTTTGCAATTTCAGACAGCTTTAAAATGTCTGTGACATTCATCATGGGATTTGTCGGCGTTTCTATATAAATCGCCTTTGTACGCTCTTTAATACAGGTTTCGACATCGTCTATGCAACAATCAATGTGTGAAAACTCAATACCGTTTTTCACTGATATATTACTGAAAAGACGAATACATCCTCCGTACAAATCCGAATCCGCAATAATATGGTCGGACAGAAAGTTTCCATCAACAGCGAAATTGCAGCTATTCCGGACGTAAATGCAAAAGCATCAGTTCCGTTTTCAAGACTTGCTACAACCTTTTCAAGATGTTCCCTTGTCGGATTTTGCAGATGTGAGTAGTCATATCCCGTACTTTTCCCAACACCCTATTTTATACACAAAGCCCAAAAGGATGAGTTACAAGGAAAACCATAAAAGACGAGCCGGACAAAAAGCCCGGCTCGCACAAATCCTATACACACTCAAATCACATACTCAATCTGTTCTTCATGCTTCATATTGAACAAGTCGAAAATCTTATCACGAACCTGTAGAAAATCGCTGGCGGTACGTTCTCTGTGTCCTTTCAGCGGCACAGTCACAACGCTCTTAATTTTTCCGGGATTCGGTGTCATTATCACAATTCTGTCCGCAAGGAATACTGCTTCCTCAATATCATGAGTCACAAAAATAATCGTTTTCTGCTCCTGCTTGGAAATGGACAGAATATCATCTTGCAATTTCATACGGGTAATGGCATCCAGTGCGCCAAACGGTTCATCCATGAAAATAATGTCAGGGTCTACAGCAAGTGCTCTCGCAATAGAAACACGCTGCTGCATACCGCCGGAAAGCTGTCGAGGATGTGACTTTTTAAACTCTGACAAACCGACCAGTTCAATATACTTGTCTGCAATCTTATGTCGTTCTGCTTTGGACAGCTTCTTGGGTTCTAATCCGAGTTCCACGTTTTTTTGTACTGTCCGCCACGGCAGTAAGCCGTAATTCTGAAAAATCGTTACATTCCGGACGGACGGCGCTTTTACCTCTTTTCCCTCGATCTTCACACTGCCCGATGTCACCGGAGAAAATCCAGCAATAGCATTGAGCAGTGTACTTTTACCGCAGCCGGAAGGTCCCAGCAAACAGATAAATTCGCCCTTTTCGATGGACAGTGAAACATGTTCAAAGGCTGTGAACTGCTTACCATTCTGTACAAATGTCTTTCCCGCATCCGTAATTTCAATGTACATCACACAGACCCTCCCCATGCTTTCAGAATCTGCTTTTCTGCGGCTTTCAAAAGCGTATCAAGGAGCAGTCCGATAAGTCCGATGACTATAATGTCCGCAAACAAAATATCCGCACGCAGATTATTTCTGGCATCAATAACCAGATATCCCAGTCCAGACTGTGCACCGACCATCTCTCCGGCAACCAGAAATACCCATGCCGTGCCCAGTGCCAGATGAATTCCGTTTGCTATCTGCGGAAACGCCGCCGGAAAAATCACCTTCCACATAATCTGCGGCTGACGTATGCCGAAGTTCTCAGAGACTTTCAGGTAAATCGGGTCAATCCCCCCCACTGCCGAAACGGTAGACAGCAGAACCGGAAAGAACGCCGCAATGAAGATGATCACAATTGCTGGAATATCACCAATCCCGAACCACAACACGATAAACGGCATCCATGCCATGGGTGAGATCGGTCTAAGCAGCTGCACTGCTGGGTTGATGTACTGAAACACTTTCGGCAATCTTCCGAATATCAACCCCAGCAGGACGGCAATAACCACGGCACTGATATACCCGGCAGCAAACCGCTGCATACTCGACCCAATATGCAACAGCAGTGCACCATTTGTCACCATGTCCAGCAACGCCTGAAATGCCTGTAACGGTGATGGAAACAGTGCCGCATTAACATCGCTGACCCAGAACGCAAGCTGCCAGACTACCAGCAGCAGCGCCAGAGAAACCACAATGTTTTTCAAAGAGAGTAACTTCTTCACTTTGCATCATCTCACTCTCTACTCAAAGTCATTCTTCACAAAGTCTGCATAGGACGGTGGATTTTCTGACAATCCGTATGCCTTTACCTTTTCTGTCAGCGTGCTGTAATTCTCCTCCGTTATCTCCAGATTATCATAGGAGATCCACTGCAATGACAGCTCCAGAACATCTTCGTCCTGATTCAGGTACTTTGTGGCTGTTTCCATTGCCTGTTCTTTTGTCAGATTCCGTCCTGCCTGTTTGTAACTCTCTACAAAGGTTTTAGCATCCTCATTGCGGTTTTCGATAAACTTATCTGTCAGAACCAATCCACAGCAGAGGGAATCCTCCCACAGCTCCTCTGAAGTAAAGAGTACCTTGCCTGCACCCAATGAAACCGCTTTTGCACCAAAGGGTTCTGCTACGCAATAACCGTCAATCTGTCCGCCGGCAAGTGCAGACGGCATTTCTGTCGGGGCAAGTTCGGTAACGTTTATATCGTCGATTGTCAGACCAGCTGTTGCAAGAGCATCGTTTAAAAGAATGTTATGTGATGACTGTCTGTGCGGTATTGCTATCGTCTTGCCTTTCAAGTCCTCCGCAGAGGCAATATCGGGAGAAGTAATGATGACATTACCGTCCTTATGTCCAAGAGCAACCGCCTTTAAGCCTATCCCCTGCTCCTTTGACTTCATGGCAAGCTCTATCAGCACCGAAGCGCCGTCTACACGTCCCGAATTCAAAGCGTCCATCAATTCATTCCATGAACCGTATTTTACAAGTTCAACCTGCAATCCTGTTTTTTCTGCCAGTTCGTCAGCAGTTTCAAGTACCGCAAGCGAATGCGTAATAGGCAGATAGGCAATTTTTATTGTGTTGGAATCAGATTTTTTACCGCAGGCTGTCAGTGAAAATGCAAGTACACCAGCCGTAAGAAATGAAATTATTTTTTTCATATATATCAACTCTCCTTTTTATATGAGAATCAGTCCCAGCCAAGAGCTTTTCTTTTGGCTTTTATATCCTCAACTATTTTATTGCCAAGTGCTACGGGGTCTGTATCAACGTGCATTACAGAACCGAGCAACTCCCTTGTACCGTCTTTCAGAAATTCGATTACATTCTGTGATCCGTAAATCTGTGCTTCAACACAATGATAGGAGTTAATGCCCATTAAGCGAAATCCTAATGCTGCGTCTATACCTTTTTCGTTTCCCCACTCCGGAGAAGTGAAAGCAAACGGCATTTCATAGAGTTTTTTTCCGAGAACGTTTGCAATTCCGGCGAATATTCCCGATGAACGTGTGTTATCAATACATTCCCCGACGTGCCATACAGGCGGTAAATCAGGTGTCAGAAATTCTCTGAGACTTTCGCCGGTCTTATCCAAAGTGGAAGTGTTACAGTAACCGAGTTTCATAAGCGGGAACGATGCACAGCCATTTGACAGAATAAGGACGTTATTTTTTAACAGTACGTCCGCAACGTCAACAATAGCCTTTTCGTACAGTACTTTGGGATTGTTACAGCCTACCATATTTACAATACCGAGAATTTTTCCTGATTTCAAAGCATCGGCAAGTGGTTTCATGCTTCCGAAACGTTTATGTACATATTCAACGGAAAATCCCACTTCTGCCTCAACCTCATAAGGCGGAATGTATACAGGTATTCCCTTACGCTGCTCAAAACTTTCAATAGCACGGGTTACTATTTTTTCGGCAAGGGCTTTTGTTTCAGATATATTTGAATGGTGGTGGTCGTATTCGTAACGTTCCGCACCCGGAAGCCTTGCGGAATCGCTTGTTGTGACAACGGTTGTCTTAAAGCACTTTGCGACTTCCATTATAGACGGGAAAACGTCCTGAACGTCAGCAACCCAAAGATCCAATGCACCAGTACCAAGCACCAGTTCCGCAGAAACAGCATTCGACAGCGGAATGACACCACCATAACGGTACATAGCCGCCAGTCCGGAACAGCAGATGCCGTAGAACCTTATTCCCTTTGCACCCTTAGACTTTGCAAGCTCTATGAATTTTTCTTCCTGTCCGGTCTTGACAATCTGGCTGACAAGTGTCGGCAAATGTCCGTGAACCGCAATATTTACATAGCCTTTTTTCAAAGCACCGATGTTGACCTTGGAGGTAACACGGTCGCCTACGCCAAACAGACTATCCGTTGCGATATTTGCGCCGACAACGCCTGAAAATGTAAACGCAAGTCCGCATCTCAGGAACTGCTGCATGATACTTTTCCAGTCGCCGTCAATCGCACAGCCCGTTTTGTGATATGCCTCAAATACTTCATGATATGCACTTATCGGCAGAATATCAAGGTTTTTCCATGTTTCCTGACGTTCCGGCGGCGCACAGGCTTTGATAGTTTTATATTCGTCTGGTTCAGTTCGTGACATATCTGCCAGAAGTGCGTCCGCCAAATCAATGGCGATTTTCTTTGTGGTACGGTGCTTTGTCGGAATACCGAAACTTTCAGCAGTTGCCCTTATTTTCTGCTCTCCCATAATTGGAATATCCAGCTTGCCTTCTGCCGCCCATTTGAGTGAAAGAATTATTTCCCTTGCGTGCATACCGTGCTGTGCTGCACCTGCCGCCGCTGCTCTGAGAAGATTTCTTGCAACTACCAGATCAGCATCTGCACCGCAGACACCACGGGGAGATTTTGCTGTGATACGGCAGGGTCCCATGTTACAAATCTTGCAGCAGACTCCGGAAAGTCCGAAATTACACTGCGGTTTCTGCTTATCGAAACGGTCAAACGCCGTGTCAATTCCAAGCTGTTCAGTCCTGAGAAGCATTTCCTTAACGGCAGGGTCGGGGGTCTGGTCAATAACGTCCTGCTTCGACGGAAAAGTTTTCTTATATTCTGCAACGGCGTTCATATAGTCACGGATAAAAGCATTCGGATCGTTGTCAAGTTCGTCCTGATGGTCGGCTTTTGCAACGATTGTCGGTATGCCATGCTTATCAAAGCCTATTAATGCACGGTGAGAGTGAATGTGCGTTTTTTTATTGTCATGATCATGCTCCGGATGTTCTGTATGGTGATGTGTATATTCGCTCATAAGTCAATTCTCCTTTTTATGGTACGGCTTCAGTACATTTCTGGGATCAGTAAACAGCAGTCTGACAAGCCATATGACAAGACCAAGTGTAACCGCTGAAATCCCCAGAAATGTGTCATTTACCATATCCCGTACGGACGGTGTGAAAAAGTCTGCACGAAGCTGTGCATACTCAAAAAATGCATCCACCAGCCACATCAAAGACGCACCCCAGTAGATAAGGCACAGTGTTGAAACTTTCATCGTGTCCTTCGGTGCTGTTCTGTACCAGATAACGGTACAAATGACAGCAGCAATCACTGTTACCAAAAGCGTCATATTTTTTCACCCGCCATATCTTTTGTGTGATTCATGCTTTTTTCCGAAATATGCGACACCGCTATCATGCCAAGCCACGCCGCTGTCACTGCAAACGCCATACCGACACCGACTGTAGACATCTCGTGAAGCATTGCTGCGGACTCAGATGTTCCCGCTGCTGTCAGGAACGGAAACCACGGCTGAACTTCTCCATGCCATACGTGTTCAAATGCCAACAAAGAAGAACCGCCCCAGAGAAGCTTTGAGAGCCACTTGACCTTTCTCGAAAATCCTGTCCTGACATATTTCACATCCTCTGCCACACACATCGTTTCTGCTTTTTTCTCCTTTGATTTTAAAATATGTACTGCAACTGTTGCTACAATTGCTTCTGATGCCGGAACAATAAAGCAAGCCATATCCTATCTCTCCTATCTTATAAATCATTATAATTCATATCTTTTTATCAATATGAATAACATACTGCCTGTTGTTGCACTTACATTGCATATATACATAGTATGTTTTAAAATATTATACCATAGCATTTGCACAATGTCCAATACATTTATTCTATAACTTTTAATAGGCTCAACCTATATCAACTTTTTCGTACTAACCTATTTCAAGTCAAAATAAAATTCCTCAATCTTCTGATTCAATAGAAAAAAATAAGCGTATGAAGATCCGGCTGATTCTTTTCATAGTAATACTTTTTTATCATTGAAGCCTTGAATCCAAGTTCAGTAATACTCTCCAGAAGCACATCATCACTTAGTGTTGTATCGAATTTTACAGTACAATGCAGACCAGCATTTTCACCGGAAATCTCTGCGTTTCTAAATATATCAAACTTTTTCATCTGTTCAAACAAATAATTTCTGCATTTTTTGTAATGCACACGCATTCTATTGATATGCCTTTCAAAGTACCCCTCATCAATGAATCTTGCAAGAGTATACTGTTCAAAATTTGATACGGGACAGGAATAAAATCCAAAACTTTTTCTGAATTTTTCAAGAATTGTTGCCGGAAGTATCATATAGCTGATTCGGATAGTAGAAGAAAGACTCTTACTGAAAGTATTCATGTAGATGACCTTATCCATAACGTCAATGCTGAACAAGGACGGAATAGGCTTTCCCGATAATCTGAATTCGCTGTCATAATCGTCCTCAATGATGTATCTGTCCGGAGACTGCGATGCCCATTCAAGAAGTGCATACCGCTTACCTATAGATGTAATAGCACCTGTTGGAAAATGATGAGAAGGCGAAATATGTATAATATCAGCCTTTATATTTTTCAAATAATCCATATCAATACCATCATCAAGCATGGGTATATGCTCACATTTTATATTATAATTTGTATAAATATCTGCTATTTTGGAATATCCCGGTTCTTCTACTCCAAAAATGTAATTATCGCCAAAAAGAAGATTTATAAGCATATAGAGGTATTCTGTGCCCGCACCAATTATTATCTGTTCTGGCATAACCTTTATATTGCGAAAACGCTTCAGATGTTCAGCTATGGTATTTCTAAGTTCGTAAACTCCTTCAAATGGCGGTTTGGTCAGTAGCTTACGCTGATTATTCGAAAGCTCATCACGCATCAGCTTTGCCCAGACAGTAAAGGGAAAAAGCTCGTTTTCTATGTCATCATTTTCGTCAGACTGAACTTTGCATGGCAGTTCTCTTCCTGCGATTGCATCAATATTCTTCTCAATTGATCTTGCATAATATCCTTTTTTAGGAATTGATCTTATATAACCCTCATCGACAAGTTGATTATATGCATTTTCAACAGTGATAATACTTATACCCAACTGTGCTGCAAAAGTACGTTTTGACGGCAATTTTTCTCCTGATTTTATTTCTCCAAGTTCAATATCATTTTTAATTTTTTCATATATCTGAACATATAACGGTTCAGTTTTGGTATTATCAAGTTCATAATAAAGCATAATTTCCTCCGATCTGATCTTATCAAAAAATACTGATTTGAATCTTGAAACAAGGTCACAGTTGAATTATACTATAAGCAAGACATTTTGTCAATACATTCTGTTTTTGGAGGAAAATATCATGGAAAATAATCGTTATCAGCTTAATAAGGAACTGGCTCAAATGCTCAAGGGCGGCGTTATTATGGACGTTACAACGCCTGAACAGGCAAAAATAGCAGAAGCAGCAGGCGCTTGTGCAGTTATGGCACTGGAAAGGATTCCTGCCGACATCAGAGCAGCAGGAGGCGTATCAAGAATGAGTGATCCTGCTATGATAAAAGGTATACAAAATGCTGTCAGTATACCTGTCATGGCAAAGTGCAGAATAGGGCATTTTACGGAAGCTCAAATACTGGAAGCTATTGAAATTGACTATATAGACGAAAGCGAAGTGTTATCCCCTGCCGATGATATTTATCATATCGACAAAACAAAGTTCCACGTACCTTTCGTATGCGGTGCAAAGGATCTTGGTGAAGCTCTCAGAAGAATTGCGGAAGGCGCTTCTATGATACGCACAAAAGGAGAACCGGGTACCGGTGACGTTGTTCAGGCTGTAAGACATATGAGAAAAATTCAAAGCGAGATAGCACGCATCGTTTCAAGGCGTGATGATGAACTCTTTGAGGATGCAAAGCAGCTTCAAGTACCTTTTGAACTGATAAAATATGTACATGAAAACAGCAAGCTCCCCGTTGTGAATTTTGCAGCAGGAGGTATCGCAACTCCGGCAGACGCTGCACTGATGATGCAACTTGGCGCAGAGGGTGTATTTGTAGGTTCCGGCATATTCAGGTCAGGAGATCCTGAAAAACGTGCAAATGCTATCGTAAAAGCTGTCACAAATTATGATGATCCCGATATCCTTGCGAAGCTTTCCGAGAACCTCGGCGAAGCAATGGTAGGTATCAACGAACAGGAAATCGCTTTACTTATGTCGGAAAGAGGTAAATAATGGCAATAGGAATTTTAGCTTTACAAGGTGCTTTTCAGGAACACGCTGATACACTGAAAAAACTCTCCGTGAAATATAAATTCATAAGAAACATCTCAGATTTAGATACTAAACTTGATGGTATCATACTTCCGGGAGGAGAAAGTACTGTTCAACGAAAACTTGCAAAAGAACTGGGTCTGCTTGAACCTTTAAAACTACTGATAAAAAAAGGAATCCCGACGCTTGGAACTTGCGCAGGACTCATTTTGCTGTCACAGGAAATTGCCGGTAACGAAGATGTTGCTTTCGCAACACTTCCGGTCATCGTTTGCAGAAATGCTTATGGCAGACAGCTTGGAAGCTTTTCCGCTTTAGGAGATATAGGCAGTATTTCTGATTTCCCCATGCGTTTTATACGTGCACCGTATATTAAAAGAACTCTCTCCGATGACACAGAAGTCCTAAATGTTACGGATAATAAAATCACTGCTGTCAAATACCAAAATCAAATCGGAATCTCCTTTCATCCTGAACTTACAAACGATTTAAGGCTACATCAGATGTTTCTAAAACTATAGGAATATTGCAGTTGGAAGATAATTTCAAAAAATGAGGTTTTAAACAGAAAAATGTTTAAAACCTCATTTCTTCAAATTTTCATACCCGAAAATTATCCGTTCCTTAAATTATATAGTACCAACTTTCATCCTGTTCAAGTTCAGCACTCACTACAGGATATGTATTATTTATATACTGTAATCATCGCCGTTTCTGTCACGATCGGCAATATCCTGCAAGGTGATACTGTCAAGATAGCCCGTAATCTGCTGATAAAGTCCCTCCCAGACGTAAAGCGTAGAGCATTGCGCTTTTCGTGGACAATCATTGACCTCGTATTCAAGGCAGGCAATAGGAGCAAGATTTCCCTCAGTGGCACGGAGAATATCCCCAACTGTTATCTCACCAGCTTTTTTTGTCAGCAAATATCCACCTTTATTTCCACGGGTAGTTCGGAGAATACTGGCTCTGTTCAGCATGGGTACAATTTGCTCAAGATATTTTTTTGATATACCCTCGCTTTCGTTCCAGACGAAGCGACAGCGTTTCCAACCCTTGTAAAAGCAGGAATGAATTGAATGGCGAAATAGTCGCACCCTGATCTCTCATGAGGGTTGTGCGGAGTTTCATGATGTAGGCGATATTGCCGCAAGCCTCGGTGAATACAACGCCGTGATAGGACGGATTTGGCTTGGAAAGTCCAGGAAATTTGTCATTCTGCGCCCAATCAAATTTACCGCCGTCAATAACAACACCACCCATTACCGTGCCGTGACCGCCTATGAATTTCGTAGCGGAATGTACCACAATGTCAGCCCCATGCTCTACGAAAGTAGTCGTAAGTCCCTGTTCTCTCAGAGTATTTGCAAAAAGGTTATATGTACCGCCGTAAAGATTCACGGAGCTGACGATGTGGTCGCCTGCCGTTGCGATATTCTGCACTGCGTATGAGATCGCTGCCGACCCCGAAGCTGTCGCAAGCGCTGCCGCACCGCCCTCCAGAGCTGCAATTCTCTGCTCAAAAACATCGGAAGTCGGGTTCATCAGACGTGTGTAGATGTTGCCGCCCTCGGTCAGTCCGAAACGGCCTGCCGCCTGTGCGGAATCCTTGAAAACGTAGGAGGTTGTTGCATAGATCGGCACAGCTCGTGCATCTGTTGCCGGATCGGGAGATTCCTGTCCGACGTGAAGCTGTAAAGTCTCAAATTTATAATTCTTGCTCATAATGATTACCTCTAATCTTATTTATTCTACCTGATTGATAGGCTATATTCGTATTATAGCACACTTTTCCTATCTTGTCAATAGGCGTTGAGAAATTAATTGAAAAATTTTGTCATATATTCATCGCATCGTAAACAGAAATACTTTGCATCACAGAAGTGAATATTTTTCCGTGATTTGTACCTGAAAACAGCTTTTCACCGTTCTGAAAAGCAATCAACTGTGCTGTCGGAAACTCCGTCCATACACCGTTTCCAAGAGGCTTGGTACAGAAATAATAGCCGTTATCGGTTTTTAGGTAAAACAGCGTTTCCTCCATATTTTTATGAACGTACAGAATCTCACCGTCTGAGATGAGCAGATTCAGCTTATTGTCTTCCGAAAGTTCCTGCACAACTTCATCTACAACTGCAAAACGTTCACTCTCATTACTTGGACATACCTTGTTCAACTTGTCAAGCAAATACAGAAAAACACGCTCGGAATCCGTATTTCCATGCTGTGCCGACCGATACGGAAAAGTCTTATTTACCGCATAAATTGTGCCATTATGTACCAGCGTCCAGCATTTTCCCGATGCATCTATTCCGCTGAACGGATGACAGTTTTCCGTTTTGACCGCACCTGCTGTAGCAAGTCGTATATGTGCCATAAAATGCTTTTGCGGCTCAGTCGTTCGAGCGATTTCCTTTGCAAGCTCACTTTTTATCGAACTGACAGCCTCTTTTACGATCTCAAAATTTCCGTGATGTTCACGATATATTCCCCAGCCGTGAGGATGCTGCACACCGTGACTGAAAAACTCTGATAAATAGCCGCTTATATCTTCATTTTCTTTTAGACTTGCACCGAATAATTCGCACACGACTCCCAGCTCCTCTCATAAATTCTAACGCAATACCGTTGATTTTCTGTAAGTTTTCTTTTCTGATATTCAAGCACTTTTTCAGCATAGACATATCCATCAAAAAACTGTTCCATTTCGGTAATTATCGCCTTTGCCTTATTAATATAATACTGATCCGGCATATATTTTGCGGCTGCCTTATGATCATAAACAGCTTTTTCCTGTAGCTTTGCAGTAAAATCGAAGTCAGACAGATGCAGCAGGTACAGCATCAGGAGATGTGCAAATTTGGCATCTTCGCTGAAAATCCCCACATCACTCAATGGATTTAAGTCAAACATTCGCAGCTCAATATGGTCGATACCATTTTTCAGTGCATCAAAACTGTATGCACCCTTTGGTTTCAAACGGACAGGCAAATACAGCTCCGCAGGTGACAAGAGAAATCCGTCGTCAATATAGCCTTGTATGCTGTCGGTGAATGATTCAATATCGCTGTAGTCAAGAGTCGGTATGAATTGATTCCAGTAGCCGAACTCGGAATTTCTCATTGAGCCGTAACCGCTGAACGCCTTACCCGAACTGCCTGCTTCAACAAATGAACGGTCATATATCGGACTTGCAGCGGTCAGCAGAACAATCAGCCAGCTATGCCGAAAGATCTGCTTCATGAGTCTGAAATAAACGCTGTCCTTGAATTGCCCGAACTCCTGCCCAATATCCTTGATTTCACGGAGATACTTTTCTGAAAGTGAAAAATTAAAATGTATTCCCGAATAAAGCATCATGGGTTTGCCGTACTTCTGTTCAAGCTGTTTGCGATAATTGAATTTTGACATTTCCATACCGGAATGCGCAACAGGAATTTCCGATGCATCTGAAAAATACGGAGGATTTGAATAAATATGAAGATGCTCACTGCTTTCTGCAAGTTTTTTTCTTGCGGTCAAATCCCATTCCGCAAGCTCTTCGATGGCATTTTTGACAGAATCATTTACGCCTGTAATAATTTCAAGCTGATTTTCGCAGAAGTCACGCTGCAAATGCGGATCATCGAAAGGGTGTGGGGTTTGGGCAAGTCTGCCGTTTTTATCAATTCGGAGCGTTTCACGTTCCAATCCGAATCCGCCCTCAAAAAAATAGTTGCTGAATGTATTCATCACATCACCTCAAAAGCGTCCGCCTAAAAATATCAAGCAGACGCTACTTTTCAGATTAAATTGTATAGTCCAATTTTCTTTCATCAATGATTCGCTTGGATTTATGCTCCGAACGTGTATCAAGACCGCCGTCTGGATGTACAATAACTTTATAAGGCTTTACGCCGATTCTTGCTTTTAATGCCGCTGAAACCGTCTCTGCAACAGAATCATCAGATGCAGGATTATCAGAATTTTTCTCGATCTCAACGGAGTATTTGCAAGTGAAATCCTTTTGAAATACACGAATAAGATATTCGCCTGTCACGCCGTCAAGTTCTCTGATAACAGCCTCAATATCGCTTGGGAACACATTAACAGCCGAAACTATAAACATATCGTCCTTTCTGCCGTTGATGTGGATTCTGCCGTGAGTGCGTCCGCATTTGCAGGGCGTGTTGTCTATGTAGCCGATGTCGCCTGTCTTGAAACGAATGAGAGGTCTTGCGTGTTTACGGAGTGTTGTGAACACCAGCTCGCCTACTTCACCGGGCGGCAGAATCTCACCTGTATGAATGTCAACCGTTTCCACAAGAATATGATTTTCTGCAATGTGCAGACCGTCATGATACTCGCATTGTGCGGCACAAGCACCAAAAATATCGGAAAGTCCGTAAAAGTCGTAAACCTCAGCGCCCCATAGATCTTCAATCGCCTTTCGTGTTGCGTCAATAGAACCGCCAAGCTCTCCTGCAACAATAATTTTCTTAATAGACAAATCTTTTTTCGGATCGATGCCTGCTTTTTTTGCCTTTTCGCCCAACTGCCATGCATAGGATGGGCTTGTCCAGATAATTGTTGGCTGGTAGGTTTTCAGAATAAACAGCAGTCTTTCGCTGGGGAGAGTGCCGCCCCAGATACACAATGCGCCAAGGTTCTGTGCGCCGATTACATCAGGGCCGCCAACATACAGAGAGAAATTCAGAGCGTGAACATAGCGATCATTTGGTCTCATGCCCACCTGCCAGAACCAGCGGCTTTCTGTATCCTGAAATTCGTCAAAATCTTTTTTAGTAAACGGACTCATTGTAGGCACTCCTGTCGAACCTGACGATGTTGAAATAAACACAACATCTTCTTCGGGAACAGCACATAATTCACCAAGGAACGAGCCTACGCCTTGTGTGTCGCGCTGCGTAGTCTTGTTAATGAAAGGAAACTTCTGAATATCGGCAAGAGTGTGAATATCCTCCGGCTTTACACCTGCTTCATCAAATGAACGCTTGTAATAGGGAGCGTTGTCATAGGCAAACTTCACGATTTCTTTCAAATCTTCAAGCTGCTTCTTTTCAAGCTCCTCACGGGGCATTGTTTCAAGTTCCTCATTCCAGAATTTATTGTTAACGTCTCTTGTACTCATGTTACATTACCTCCAATTATTTCACAGGATTTCCTGTTCTGTTATTATTATACGCCTATTTTGCCTATTTGTCTAATATGTATTATCTATAACAAGCTATAGATTTAATCTATAGTGCATTACTTTCTCCAACGCAAAAGATATTTCTGAAATCTGTTAAAAAGAAATGTCACAGCAATAACGACAATACCAATGACAAGCAGACCGGCAATCGTGCGTGTATAATCGCCAAAGTCAGAGTAATACTTGACATAGTAGCCCATGTCCTCCCTTGCTCCGATCATCTCGGCAGACGTCAGGAGAATAAATGACACGCTAAGTCCCTGATTGCAGCCAAGGAAAATTTGCGGAAGTGATGCCGGAAGAATAACCGATGTCAGCATGGCAGGCTTTTTCACGTTCAGAACCTTTGCGGAATCCACGATCTTCTTGTCAACGTTCAGTACACCACTCATTGTACCTGCAAATATTGGCCAGAACGATGCCAAAAAGATTACAAAAACCGAAACGGAACGGAATGTAGGTAAAAGCGCAATTCCGTATGGAATATATACGATTGGAGGAATAGAGCTGAAAAATTTTGTCAGATATGCCGCAGCGTTTCCAAGCCTCGCATTCAATCCAATCAGAAGCCCTAAAGGTATAACCATCACCACTGCCAGCAAAAATCCTTGAATGATAATTCCCACAGAGCTTTTTATATTGGTTAAAACAACAGTTTTATCCTCCGCAAACTAAGCAATAACTTTTCCGGGAGCAGGAAAAAGCAAATCATTAAACAAATCAAATTTAGCCGTTGCCAAAGTCCATACTGTCAGAAATACATAAATAAAGCCAAAAATATCAAGTGTCAGCGACAACGATTCTTTTCTCTTTATCAAAAAGGACAATATGATCACAACGGCTTCTGCTGCAATTGCAAAAACAATCAAACTTGAAGTGCAGACTTCTTTTTGCGATTTATCAGGCAAAAACTGTATAAGCATAAGAATTGCGCAAAAGCGCTAAATGCTTAGTCAATAAGAAGAATTTTAGTACCCATTGCAAACGCTATTGCAATTGCTGCATGCCGCCTGAAAGCCGGGAAGGATATTTATTTCTGAACTCGCTTAGTCCCACTTTGTCCAGAAATTCATCTGCGACTTGCAGACGCTGCGTTCGGGATAATTCCTTTCGCACCTGCTGAATACCAAAAGCCACATTTTTTCGTGTTGTCATCCACGGAAAAAGGGAATAATGCTGAAACACAACGCTGCGATTGCTGCCGCTGCCATTCACCTTTTCGCCGTCTATCAACACCTCACCCTCCGCAGGTTTGTTGATGCACTCCAAAACGCTAAAAAGTGTGGATTTTCCGCAGCCACTTGCACCGATAATGCTGACAAATTCGCCGTCATTGATAGGAAAGCTGACATTTTTCAAAGCCGTAAAGTTCTTCTTTTTCTCGATATAATCTACAATCAGATTTCTAATTTCTATTTTACTCGTATTCATTGAAATGCTCCTGCAATAATTGATTTTTTCATGTGATTCACCATTTCCTTTCCTTATGATAATTCTATTATACACCTACTTTGCACAGTTGTCCAATATGTATTATCTA
>CAJKFZ010000033.1 GCA_905199285.1 uncultured Ruminococcus sp. | reverse complement strand
TATTCTGTTCCAACCATTCCGATTCTAATCAGAAAGCATCTGAAAGCGTACTTTTCATTATCGCTGGTATCAGGCTTGTTGTTGATGCGATTTCGGTTTTTGGCAAATTCGCAGAGCATGGAAATGAAGGTGCAATAGGCATCTGCGTCACCATCTTGTTCAACCGTAAACCAAGGGAAATCCACAGTCTTTTCAGTCGTCTGAATTTCAAGGCTGTCGGTTTTGAATGCAGATTTGAAAAGTTCGCCCTTGTTTTCCACAATTTTTCTGAGCCTGTCGATTGTAGAATCATCAATCAGTTCCAACGGTAGCTCTACTGTCAGACTGTTTTCTTTATCCTCCGATGCTGTGGTTTCATCTTCGGCTGTCGGAATATTGTAGCCTCTGTGTATCAGTTCATCAATCAGATGCTGTACTTCCATTTCATCAGCTTGATTGCTTATGTCCAATGCTCCGTCTTTTGTGACTGCATAACATCCATCGATGATGTATGAGCATGTCGGCATATATTGGTACACAGCCGGTGCTCCGATGATTTCACTTACCACTTTGACCAGTTCTTTTCGGTCATTTCCTGTAAGTCCTAATTCAATAATCATGTAGTAAACCTCCATTTCGTTTTGGTAGTACACATGATAACTCTAAAAGCTACATATATCAAGTGTGAGATATGTAGAATTATTCTTCTGTTTTCTGTGCATAACAGGCTATTCCGGCAAGGACAAACCATGCGTTACAGGCTGCGATGCCGTTGCCCCACATTTTGTATGCAGCACTGTCGGAATATGGATTTTTCAGCCATTTTGCAATCTGCTTACGGGATTTGGGTTTGCACTCTTTTCCGATAGCTTTGTTGAAGGTTTCAAAAACATTCTGCCACCATTCAATCTGTTCATCTGTAGGATTTTCTGTTCCAAGGTCATCACACCACCATGTCGGCATACCCTGGAGCAAAGCACATTCCTGCGGTGTCAGTCTTCTTACGATATATTCGACTTCTGGAGTGCTGTCATTTACAAGCGGCGGGTCTTTATAATCCGATGCCACAAGAGTGTTTGCTTTTTCTTTTTCGGCAACAGTAAAAAATGATGCCTTTGAGGAACTGTATACAGGGTGAGCAATTCCGCCTGCACCCGATGCAACAAGTGTAGGTGAGGTTTCTTCTTCAATCTGAAAACTGAATCTTGCATTGTAGCTTTGATTCATAGCAGGTCTGCCAATGCCGTAGGAAACTGCATGGTTTTCAGTGCAATTGAGAGTGTACATGGTTTCGCTTTCCTTATATCCGTCACCGTGATGTGATGGGCGTGAGCCGTTGCCCTCAACTACAACCATACCGCCTTGATTTTTACAAGGTGACTGGTTGCTGGTATCAATGGTTCTTGCTGTATCTGCCTCATAAAATCCGCTGTTCGGATTATCCGACATCATGGAATTGCTGTGCCTGGAGCAAATTCCATAAGCCTTTGGAACAAAGAGCGTCTGGTCATTATTGCAGGAGAGCGTTGCGGATTTATCCTCTTGAATTAAAGCTCCCTTACCGCCAGAACCGCCACCACAGCGGATTTTCAGGGTAGCAGGAACAACACCTGCACGAAGCGTCGGAGATGTTTCTTCTTCAAATCCGATGCCACGAGCCTTTGCTGAATGCTCTGTACAAAATCCTGCGGATTCTACTATGAATGGTTGATTGTTGCCGCCAGTCCCATATGATGCAGATACGGTCTGTGCAACTTCAAGCGGACCGGTATATCTTGTATCCTGCGAGTGGTTTTCAAACATCAGCCCTGTGCTGCCTGCCGTTCCAGAGCAATCTGCAATACTTCGGGCAGCTTCTTTCCACGCTCTGACGCTCTCCGCAGAATACCCAGACAAGCCCTCGGACTCAAATAATATTTTCGAGGCACATCCGCCATCAAAATCTGCGACAAGGTAGATACGCATTCTTCGTTGGGGCGTATACCAGTATTGTGCATCGACTGTTCGCCATGCGAGAGAGAAATTATCTCCCAAAATTTCTCCTGCCTTTGTCCATTTCGCAGGTTTAGGGACAGATACTGCTGGGTCTTTGACTTTGCAGAGTTCTTCAAGGACGCACCGGAAATCTTCTCCTGAGTTTGAGGAAAATGCACCTCCGACATTCTCCCACACTGCAAATCTCGGATATTTGCCATTTGTCGCACACCTCATTTCTTTGATAATTCTGACTGCCTGAAAGAACAGTCCTGAACGCTCCGCATTCAATCCGGCTCTTTTTCCGGCGACCGAAAGGTCGGTGCATGGCGAGCCGAAAGTAATAATATCCACGGGCTCGATCTCTGCACCGTTGATATGGTTGATGTCGCCCAAATGCTTTACATACGGCAGCCGCTTTGTTGTAACCCTGATTGGGAATGGTTCAATTTCTGATGCCCAAATCGGCGTGATTCCCGACAATATTCCTGCCATTGGGAAAGTACCGCTACCGTCAAAAAGGCTGCCAAGTGTTAAATTTTTATGCATCTGGCATTTCCACCTCTTTCACCAGTTCCGAATATGGTATCTGTTTACCGTCACGAATGACAAATACACCGTCAGGGTTGCCGGTATCTTCGACATATCGGCGAAGAATAACAGACGCATATTTTTCGTCAAGTTCCATTGTGTAACAAATGCGGTTCATCTGTTCACAAGCCATGAGAGTTGAGCCGCTGCCGCCGAATGTATCAATTACCACGGCATTTTCCTGCGTGGAATTGCCGATAGGATAGCTGAGAAGGTCAAGCGGCTTTGAAGTAGGATGATTTGCATTTCGTTTTGGCTTGTCAAAGTTCCAGATAGTAGTCTGTTTGCGGTCGGAGTACCACGGATGTTTACCATTTTGCATAAAGCCATAAAGCACAGGTTCATGCTGCCACTGATAATCGGAGCGTCCGAGAACAAGACTGTCTTTTACCCAGATACAGCAGCCGGCAAGATGAAAGCCTGCGTCAATAAATGCTTTTCGGAAGTTCAATCCCTCAGTATCAGCGTGAAAAACATATGCCGCACCGCCTTTTTCAAGATGGTCAGCCATGCACTTAAAAGCGGAAAGCAGGAATGTATAAAACTCCTCATTCTTCATGCTGTCGTTCTGAATGGTAAGTCCGCTGGAGCTTTTGAAAGATACTCCGTACGGAGGATCTGTGAGAATCAGATTTGCCTTCGTTTCACCCATCAGAGCGGAAACATCATCAGGATTTGTAGCATCACCGCACATAAGCTTATGCCTGCCGACAGTCCAGATGTCACCACGCTGAACGAACGCAGCCTTTTCAAGAGCTTCTGTCAGGTCAAATTCATCGTCTTTTACATCATCGCCGTTTGTATCAAACAAGTCGGCGATTTCTTTTTCATCAAATCCGGTGAGACCGAGGTCAAAGCCAAGATTCTGTAATTCTTCCATTTCGACAGCAAGAAGTTCATCGTCCCATCCGGCGTCAAGAGCCATTCTGTTATCGGCGAGAATATATGCTTTTTTCTGGGCTTCGGTAAGATGGTCAGCGTACACACAAGGAACTTCTGCAATACCCTCTGCCTTTGCAGCCTCGATTCTGCCATGACCTGCAAGTACGTTGTAGTTTCTGTCAATGATAACAGGATTCACAAATCCAAACTCACGAAGGGAAGAGCGAAGTTTCAAAATCTGTTCCTTGTTATGGGTTCTGGCGTTGTTGGCATAGGGAACGAGCTTGTCAATATTCACAAGCTGAAATTCTGTAGTTGTTTTCATCATCCAGCCCTCCTGTGCAGAATTTTTTGCAGACCTTTTCGAGCGTCCATAACATGACCTTTGACCGCTTGACCTTTCAGAGTTCTGTACTGCTGTTTGGTGAGATGCTGGCGGCTGTTCTTCAAGTCACGCCAGAATTGTGTGTCTACGTTTGCTTTCATAAAGTCCTCACTTTCTTCCACGGAGCAAATTTTCCATCATATCGTCTTGCGGATTGCCCTGAAATTCAACGGAACAATTTTCTCGGACGATCTGAAAAATCTGATTCCAGATTTGATTTGCCTGTTTCATATAATTCTGCGACATCGCAACATAGGGTGAAGCAATGGCAGCGTTCGTTGTCGGATGCTTTGAAATATATCCGTACTTGGTGACAATCTGCTCGCAGTGTATCCAACGAGAAATACTCATTGCATACTGTTCCACAAGCTGACGGCTGACAATTTTTTCACAGGAACGCTCATTTAGCCACTGATAAGTTTCTGTATACACCTCATCAGCGAGAAGTTTTGTACCGTCACGCTGTAACTCCTGCATAAACTCACGCACAGGTGGAACGTCAGCAGATTCAATCTCCGCAGGCTGCATCATGACTTCTGCCGATTTTCCCTCTGCGATTTTGTCTGCAAGTGATTTTCTCGGACGTCCTGCACCTGCTCTTGCACCGCCCCGATTTGTACCGTCTTTTGCCATGATGCTTTCAGCCTCCTTTCATCCTGAGAGGCACAACTTCGCATTCGAGCAGCATCCTGCCTCATGCTCAGCCGACCTCCTCAAAAAATTCAAACAAAAATCAAACGTCAGCGTAAAATGAGCATAAAAAATCCCGACTGAAAAGTCGGGAAAACATCGTATTTTTGGAGTATTCCGAGTTCTTTATAATGTCAGGGGTCAATACCCCGTTTGAAATCCGGATTTTCTGCGTGAGAGGGAGCGCCGGTAGATTTTTATTCCGATTTTTAGGGATTTTTACGCCCCAGGCGGTCAGTAGGTGTACTCAGGATTCTTATCCTCCGTCCATGTCTTTTTGTCATGGCAGTATTTACAGAGTGCCTGAAAATTGCTCTCATCCCACATCAGTTCCGGACGATTACGGTGGGGAATGATGTGATCTGTAACAGTTGCTTTGGTGAATCTTCCATTGGCAAGACATCGTACACAAAGCGGATGCTTACGAAGATACTGCTGTGAAAGCTTACGCCATCTGCTGTTGTAGCCACGGCTTTCTGCCGAAGGTCTGTCAGGGTGGAGAGGTTTATGCTCCTCACAGTATTTACCCTCTGTCAGATTGGGACAGCCGGAATGCTTGCAGGGTTTCAGCGCCTTCCTCGGCATCGCCGACACCTCCTTTGGGCATAACAAAAGCCGCTGCGGTCATACCACAACGGCTCTTTATATATCTTCCTATTTTACATTATAGCATACATTTCAGGTGTTTGCAAGTCCCACGATGTCCCAACTTTTGAGAGCTGCTACAGCCTCACTATGTAGACGGAATACATGGGATTTGCTGTAGCCCATTTCACCCATGATCTCCGACCACGGCTTGAATTCAAGGTAACGCTTGGACAGCAGGTCACGGGCATCACCGTCCTCCACCTGACGGATGCGGATTTCCATATTGGCAATCAGGGCATCGTACTCCTCCTGTGTTTCTCTGATTTCCTGTTCCAGCGCCACAATTTTGAAAATCGTACCTTCCATTTTGCTGTGGTCGGGAGATACGGTTCTCGGCATATCGTTGATACCGCTGCCGTTCATGCCCTCGGCTTTCTGACGCAGAAGATATATTTCATGTATTTTCCGGTTGATGCGTTTGCGGAGTCGTTCCGCCTTGTTCCAGTATTCTTTCATGCTGCTTCCTCCCTTATCATAGAAATCAGCTTCTCACCGTTCAGGTCGGACAGAAAGGCAAACCACTGTGACCGCAGAAAACGCTCACACTCACGGATTGTGCCTTCGTCCTTTTCGGTCAAAGCCTGTTTGTAGTCCAATAAAGCTCTCTCAATAATTGCCGCTGACAGCAGTTTGTATCCGTCGTTCATTTTAACCTCGCTTTCACGGCACTCATCATTGCCGCCTGTGTTTTATCCTTATTTTCCAAAACCTTCATAATATCCTCGTCAATTGTTCCCGCCGATACAAGATGGTGGATTACAACCGTTTCGGACTGCTGTCCCTGACGCCAGAGCCTCGCATTTGTCTGCTGATACAGCTCCAGCGACCACGGCATTGTGTACCAGATAATCGTGCTGCCTCCATTTTGCAGATTCAGACCATGTCCTGCAGAAGAAGGCTGAATCAGTGCAATTGGTATTTTGCCGGCATTCCAGTCGGTGATGTCTGCATCGGTCTTGATCTCCCTGCACTCAAAACGCTCCCTGATGCTGTCCCGTTCATGCTTATACCAGTAGGCGATTAAAACGGGTTTGCCGTTCTGTGCTTCGATCAAATCTTCCAATGTATCCAGCTTGTGTGAATGTATCCGCATCACGCTACCGCTGTCGGTATAAACTGCACCACTGGCAAGCTGTGTCAGCTTTCCACACAGGACACCTGCATTTGCCGCTGTTATGGAATCACGCACGAAGTCGATGCACATATTCTGTTCCATGTCCTTATAGACTGTTGCCGCCGCTTCATCAAGCTGCACGTTATCGGCTGTCATGATTAGTTCCGGCATCGTCAGGTGGTCGGTTGTTTTCATGGAAATGCTGATATCGGCGATTTTGCCGTATATTTCCTTTTCCGCACCTTTTCGTGCTGTATATGTGAAACCGTTCCAGTCCGAGGTAAAGAAAGCATCACGGTACTGCCCGATTCGCTTTCCGAGACGCTCGCCTTTGTCCAGCAGACGAAACTGCGCCCACAAATCCATGAGTCCGTTGCTGCACGGTGTTCCGGTCAGTCCCACAATGCGCTTGACGAAAGGACGAACCTTCCGCAGTGCCTTGAAACGTTTGGACTGGTGATTCTTGAAACTCGACATTTCGTCAATTATTACCATATCGAAATCAAATGGCATTCCGCTTTCCTCAATGAGCCACTGTACATTTTCACGGTTGATGATATAAATATCCGCTTTGGTGTTCAATGCCTTAAGTCTTTCATCTCTGCTGCCCAGCACCAGACTGTAGGTCATGCTGTTCAGGTGATCCCACTTTGCAAGCTCTGCAGGCCAACTGTTTCTGCATACACGGATGGGAGCGATAATCAACGGCTTGCGAACCTCAAAACGGTCAAACATGAGGTTGTTCAGCGCTGTCAGGGTGATGCTTGTCTTGCCGAGTCCGCATTCCAGCAGGACTGCCGCCTGCGGGTGTGTTTCAATGAAGTCCACGGCGAATTTCTGATAATCATGGGGTTTGTATTGCATCAACGATTCCTCCAATCTGATCGGGGCTGTCCAACACAAAAGCTTTGAAACCCAGCCGCCGAATTGTTTTGATACGAAGCCGCTGCAGCGGTCGTGGCTTTTCGCCGGGTGCTTTTACCTCCACGAAACCGATTCTGCCGAACGGCATCAATACGATGCGGTCGGGAACTCCTGCCGTTCCGGGAGAGGTGAACTTCCAGCAGATACCGCCCGCGACTTTCACGGCAGCAACCAGTTTTTCTTCAATTGATTTTTCTCGCATAATATAGCCCTTTCTGTGGTTTTATGGAAGTCATAGGAAGTCGTTTGCAAACCTTTATATATAGGAAAAAAATATACTTTTTTTCTCGCCTGCGTAAAGTTTGGATATGACTTCCTATGACTTCCATATTCCCGATTTTACGACGTTTTTAAGCCTTTTGTATGGAAGTCGATTAGTTTAAAAAGTCTGATTTGATGGCAATGCCCATAATAACATTACAGGTCATTGTCTTTTTTCTCTTGAAGCCTGCCTGCTCCAAAGCACCATAAAAGTCAGTAGTGCTGCGAATATACTCGCCGTTTGCCGTACAATAATCACGGTATTCCTTGTAGAGGTCGCCGGATTTTGCCTGATAGCTCTTGTCCACTTCACAGCAATCATTGATGAAAGAGCCGAGCCAGTCGTTTCCGTCACGGTAAGCACCGATAGCATCCAACACACATTGTGGGCGGTCTACCTTGAAATCTGCGGCGACCACCTTTTTCGCACCTTCGATCAGCCACGAAAGTACCGCACCGCCTGCATTGTCAATAAGATGCTGTGTGTAATTCTTCTTGTCAGCCTGTCCCTGAATTTTCGCCTGAAATGGAATTACAATTAATCTGCGCCATGTACCGTCATCAGAAGCCGATACTTTCGGCAGATGGTTGGTATACAGCACCAGCGTATGGCTCGGCTCGAAAGAGAATGGCGCTTTGAATTTCTTTTCTGCGAAAATGGGATCGGTCGAACAGAGCTGCTTTACCACGCTGGTGTTCAGGCGCATACCTTCCTGCAGCTCGGCAGCAATAATCAGGCGTTTGCCCTTCAGCTCCGCCATTTCGGGCTTGACATTACGCTTGCAATTGACGGTCAGGGCATCGGCGGAGATGTTGCCGGAATAGCTGCCGAGAACCTTATAAATCACATTCCAAAAGGTAGACTTGCCGTTGCGACCGTCACCATAAGCAATAATCATGGCTTCTGTGTACACCTTGCCTATCAGACAAAGTCCGCAGATCATCTGCACATAGTCGATCAGACTTTGGTCGCCGCAGAAGAATACCTGCAAGGCATCCTCCCATAACTGCTTACCCTCGTCATTCGGCACAACCGCCGTTACTTTGGTGATAAGGTCAGCCGGATCAGTTGCTCTCCAGCCGTCAATTCCTTTCGTAAGGTCATATGTGCCGCCGGGCGTATTCAGCAGCATGGGATTGCCGTCAAGCTGCTCCGGGTGTTTCAATACCAGCGGCTTTGCGGCATCAAGAGCGTTATTCAGACTGCGGATATTGCGGTACTTCATCACGAAATCGTGATACAGCTTCTCAAAACTGTACAGCCCGTAGGCAGCAAGCTGTTCAGGATTCAGACTATCACGGAACTTCTTACCGCCTGCTTTCGCAAGTGCTCTGGGAACACCGAGCTTTTCCAGCGCACACAGTTCTTCCTCCATCTTAGATTCCGCATCGGCAAGCTGTGCGTCGGTATGTTCAATCATTGCCATAACTGCCGCCTGTTCTGATTCCTCCCAATAGACACCGTTGTAACGCAGATAGTTGGTAGCGACTGTGAAGGCGACCTCCTCGCCGAAGCAGTCCACGAAGGTGCGGGCTTCACCAACATCGGAGAAATCGTCCGGGAGGAGAGGATTCTGTCCGAACTGGTCGGGTGGAATATATCCGTCCTGCGATGTAACCTTGTCGCCAAACTTACAGGCACTTGCCCAGATACCTTCCAGCTCATCATCGTCAAGAGGCGGATCACACTCCGCAGCCTTTTCGAGGAACTTCTGATGTGCATCATCGGTCACACCGAATCGCTTGACCAGTTTTCCCGCAAGTCGTGACATGGTGCTGTTGCGCTGTCCCTGCGGAATGCTTCGGTTTGTTTTCATGAGCAGCAGCCAGTCCTCAATGGTCAGACTGCCTTCGTGCCAGACTACGTCACCTTTCGAGCCGAACAGGAAACGGGAGGCATCAAGTGCATTGCCGTCAAAGAAAGGAAGCTCCTTGTAAATACGGGCTTTGACAGATTTGTGCGATGCCGCATCTTTGCAGGGCGAAGTCGGAAAAAATACATGGAAACGAGGACGGGCGGATACCGTACCTTTTGTCAGCATATGATGGCGGCTGTATGTGACCGCAAATGCTACATCTGTGAGCAGGTCTGACAGCTTTTCGGGTGTGATCCATTCGTCCGGTTCATCGGAGTGGTCGTTGTCGCAGTCCATCGGCACAACATCGGAAAGCTGAAAATTGGCGTCGCTGCGTGAGAAGTTGTCGTACAGCGCACATACATGATCGCAGATGACTGCTTTCTTGAGATCTGCCTCTAAGGTAATAACCTTCTGGTGCGGATAGACAGTATTTTTGGTGTTGCCAGTGCAGTCGGCAGTATACAGCGTAAATTTCATGTGGCTTCCTCCAATTCTTCTGTGAAATAACGGATTTTCATGTGCTTGCGTTTCGCACGGTCAATCTCTGATTTCATTCCTGCGGAGATGTTATTGCCGAATACCCACAACTCTGCACACTTACTCATAAGTACAAGATTCATAAACATTGCCATATCTCGTTCTTCGGGAATACAGTCGTCCATAAACTGCGTAAAATAGATGTGGGGCGTAATCGGCAGACAGTGCCTGTCCACGGCAAAACGGCTGTATTTCCTTGCGTTCTCAATATTTTTCTCCGTATCGCCGAAGTAGGGTGAGCAGATATACACGATAGGGCGGAAGGCGGCAGCTTTGCGGGCTGCCTTTTCTTCCTTTTCCAGATGTGTGAACGCCTCGTGTTCCGTAGGACTTATATACCCTTCGGCATTATAAAGATTTGCCATTGCTGAATTAACCTTCCTTTCTGATTTTCGCAGCGTACCACTCAAGGTAACGCTTTCTTTCGTGGTAATCCGGCACGGACACCAGCAGTCCGATATCGACCTTCTGCAGCGTTTCGAGCAGGTCAATCTGTTCCTGCGTCAGATAAGGACGAATACTTGTCTTTTTCTCAATGCCGTGCAGCACCCTGAACTGTTTTGCTGTCATACCGAGAACAATACGGTTGAGCATATCGCACTCATTGCTGAAATGGTAGGGTTTGGGATTTTCCTTGATAAGACGGATGTTTTCGGTCAGCAGCGGAAACTCCTGTCTTGCGGAAACCAGTGTTTTGATGAAGGCTTCCATCTCGTTGAAACGGCGTATGTACAGTTCCTTAAACTGCATCGCTTTCTGACCTGTATAGCCCATTGCCAGAAGCGTAAAACCATCACGAGTGAGAAGATAGCAGCGCAGCTTTCTGCCGGTGCTGTCCTCATATGATGAGAGCGTAAAGTTTGCCTTGCGGAATTCTTCACTCAACCCAGATTTGGGGGCAGTGATTTTGGTGATGTCACGCAGGACGTGATCGTGTCTTTTCTCGAAAAACTGTGCTACATAGCGGCTGTCAACTCTGGCTGTGTCATGTTTATCGACGAACACACCGTAATCGTCCATAGGAATCAAAGTTTTCATTTCAGTACCTCCATTCTTTTCTTCGAGCAGTCGGTACAGCATACTGCCGTGCCATACATATCGCCCATACCGTCTGCAAACACAACTGACAGGTCAACAGCGACTTCCTTACCGCAGTCGGGGCAGTTGCAGAACACATTTTCATCGTTCAGTTCTACCGTGACTTCGACAGCGTCATTGATATTTTCCTTTACATAAAACATTGATAAATCCTCCTGAAAATTCTTCTCATTATACAGTCCTTAAAAATATGCTGAAAATTAGGGGGCTTCTAATCTTTTTTATAAAATTCACACTCGTACCCATCAGCCCGCAGAATCAAGCCTTCTGCCCATTCCGGTGTACGAGCCATCTGTTCGCAAATTACTTCCAGCGAAACATCTTTATTACACTCGATAATCATTTCATCGTGGATATGTCCGACAATAAAGCAGTGAGACAGCGTTTGCATCGAATAAAACAGCAGGTCACGGGCAATTCCCTGAACAATATTTTCCACGAGCTTGCCGGAGTATGTTTCCAGCCGTTCCCATTTCTTTGATGCTCCGATACCGTCATATGTGATAGATTTTCCGCCGAAACGATTCTCTTCAATATGCGGCTTTACATAAGCAATACGTCTGCCGGACGGAAGTTCAATAAACAGAAATCCCGATTCATAGCTGAATTTGATGCCATGCGTTTCGGTCTGCGTTCTTCCGCTGACCGCCTTGATTGCCGACCTCTCCACGTCCCACCAAAGCTGTACGATATTTGGCGATGCTTTCCGCCAGTCGGTGACAATCTGTTTCAACTCATTATCTGAAAGTCCCATAGCATCTGCACCCATAGCTTTCATTGCACCGACAGAGCCGGAATATCCGCACGCCAATTCGGCAACCTTACCTTTCTGCCGCAAGTATCCGTTTACACCGTGCTTTACGACAGGTACGCCAAACATCTTTGACGCCGATGCGCAATAAATGTCCTCGCCGTTTGCAAAAGCATCCATTCTCCACTGCTCTCCTGCAATCCATGCAATCACACGGGCTTCGATAGCGGAGAAGTCTGCTACGATAAATTTATAGCCTGTTTTCGGTACAAATGCTGTGCGGATAAGCTGCGAAAGCGTGTCGGGAATATCTTCATAGAGAAATTCCAGAGCGTCCATATCGCCGGAAAGAACAAGGTTACGTGCTGCTGTCAAATCGGGAATATGATTCTGCGGTAAATTCTGCAATTGAATGATTCTGCCGGCTTCCCGACCTGTGCGATTTGCACCGTAGAACTGAAACATTCCTCTTGCACGGCCGTCAGAGCAGACCGCATTCTGCATTGCTGTATACTTTTTAACCGATGATTTTGAGGTTTGCTGGCGGAGCAGCAGTATCTCACGGATTTCCGGCGGAACTTTATCTATCAGTTCCTGCACCTCTTTTTTGCCGAGGGATTCTATTTCTACATCATGCGATTTCAGCCATTCTTTCATCTGCTGCACGGAGTTGGGATTTTCAAGCCCTGTCAAATTACACAGCTTTTCGGTGAGGTTCTGCTTTGCACAATCGCCAATACGAATCGCATTATGCACAAGCGGCAAATCAAGCTGAATGCCACGGTCGTTGATTTCCTGATCAAGGTGATATTCCTCCCATACAAAATCGGGTACAGGAAAACGGCTTATTTTCCTTTCAATTCCCATTTCTGTTTCCACATCACGCTTATTGTATGCCTTGAAAATCTCCCATTTTTCAGGAGCATCGGACGGAGTATGAAACAGCGGTTTCTTACCATCATAGGCATAAGGTACACAAAAATATTTGATGAGAGCTTTACCTTCTGTCATTTTCTGCTGTTCAAGTTTCAGGACAGAGCCGACTCCCGCAAGTGTCAACGGCAGACCGAGATAAGCGGATGCTACCATAGAGCAGTGCCAAGAATCAGGGCTGAGATAATTGCCGACTGAATCTTCCGGAATGCTGTAGCTGTAGAAGATATCGGGATAATTGCGTTTCAGCCAAACCGACAGACAGACACGCTCGAAAGATGCATTATAGCTATGTTTCGTGACGGAATCGTCTGTCAGGGCGTGAAGAATATCGTCGGGGAGCAGCTCTCCGCAGGCAAGGTCAACGACCTGTACCGGATAATCGTCCACGGAATATGCAAATAACAAAATATCGAAATAGGGAGAATCGGCGTAGCGGTACACACCTGTTTTGGTGATATCCGCATCGCTGCGAGTCTCCAAGTCAATCATAAGCTTTTTCATAGTAACTCCTGACTCCCACCCACGGTATCACCGCAAACGCCCGCCCGTCTGTATTATCAGTTAATTAAGAGAGAAAATCATCTTCGGCATCATCAGCAAAGTCATCCTCGGCACGGGATTTACCGCCAAGCGGCTCTCCGTCACGGAGCTTCTGAAGATTGTTGAGACCGCAGGCAATGCCGCGGTTTCCATTAGTGTTAAATGCATAGAAATTAATGCTTGCTCGACCGTAGATACCGCTGTAAAGCTCGCTTGTTTCAAAAATCGGCTGACATTCGGCATCGACCACACCGGGCTTTGTTGCACTGTTTGCGTTAATAAAGTAGCTGTTTGCGTAAGCAGGGTCGTCCGGTCTTTCTTCATCGCCGTCACGGAGGGGCGTTTTGAGCATCTTAAGTGCAGGAACGGACTTGCCGTTTCCCTTGAGTTTGGACTGTCCTTCGTCGTAAGCAGCTTTGATTGCCGCTTTGCATTTCTCCACCGTTACGGTATCGCTTTTCGGAATGATAAGGGACACGCTGTATTTCGGAGTGCCGCCGTTGATGCTCTTCGGCTCGTTCACGATGAGATAGCTGAAACGAGTATTCTTGCCTGTGACTACCTTTGTCGGATTCAAAATTTTTGCCATAATAAAACTCCTTTACTCTTTAAAATCTTCATTTGCCGTATTCCATGCCGGACGCTTGTCCGACTTCGGTACAAGTGTTGGTTTTCCCTGCGGTTTCTCGATTAGAGAGCCGAGCAGAGTATCGAATTTTTTCTTGCCGAGCAGTTTTGTCATGGCGGTAACGCCCATAAGTTTTTTCTCGAATGGGTCATATCCTGCATCTGTAACAACTGCTGCAACGGCATCGTTATTTGTGTATCTGCGGTTGCTGCGACCTTCCACGACTTTGAAGCCGGGGAAGTTTCTGCCGCTGACAGCCTGTTCAAGTGCGTATGTCTTCACATCATTTACCCAGCCAATAAAGGTATTGGCACGGTCAAGAATCATGCTGATTTCATCATCGGACAGGGTATCAGGAACAGCAAAGTCGTACTGTGCTATTTGCAGATTATATTCCGCACGCTTTCGGCAGGTTGCCTTGATTTTGCAGAACTGACAGTGTTTGCCTGCCTTGTAGTCGCCCTCGCCCTTTGCAGCAAGCGCCGCAGCGGGGATGAGGACTTCGTCTGCCCAGCGGAGAAGCTCGTCCTTCGTGATCTCTGCCGTGCTGACATTGTCACGACGGGGCTGGAAGATGATCATACGGACGGTTTGAATGTCATACAGGCTCTCAAAGAGGTCGAGAGCACCCAGCGCATACATACGCATCTGGCTGTTGCCCTCGGCATCGACCAGAACGCCCAGACCGTATTTGAAGTCCACGACCGTCATCGTGCCGTCTGCGACACAGATGCAGTCCGCCGTGCCGAAGCTGTCCTTCACCCAGCGGGAGAAGTCGAGCCGCTGTTCCACGAGAACGAGAGGATCGGGACAGCTTTCCTTCGCCGCCTGCACCTGTTCCATGATGAACTCGCAGTAGGCGGTGGCGCATTCCTCCATCTCCTCGTCGTAGTACTCCAGATCCTCGGTGGGATCACGCACCTTGTGACCGAGCGCCTTCTTGACCTTGTACTCGCAGAGGGCGTGAGCGTCCGTGCCTTGCTGTGCGTAGGAGCTGCCGGTATCGCCGCCCGTATTCTCCTTTGCCGAAGGCGGGCAGTTAATCCAGCGTTCACTGCTGGACGGTGCAAGAAGTGCGTGTGCCATTACAACACCTCCGCTTCTGCCAACAGCGCTGCATAGTCGGACTCCGCTACATCGGAAAGCTTGTCTGCTCCATATTTTTGGAGCAGTTCCTTTACTTCGGCGGTATGACCATTTCGGGAAATTTCCGACAGACGGCTGCGGAGTTCAACAAAAGTAACAGTCTGCTGTTCTGCTGTCGGCTGTTCCTTTGTGGTAGTTTCATGCGGCTCGTCCTTTTCGGGGTCATAAATAGTCTCAAATGTGTTGAGATAACCTTCCGTGGTCTGTGCCGTAAACTCCTGTAGTGCAGCAGTAAGGGCAGACAGTGCGTTTATGATTTTCATCATGGTTTCCATTTTGCTTTGCCTCCTTTGCCAGATTTGTCGCCAGTCTCTTTGACACCACGCTGATTGCCAGCAGGGTGTCGATCAATTCTTTGGTCTTGCCAGTCATGGTTTCTCACCTCCTCAAAAGCAATAGGACACTTTCTTCGTTTTTGAGTACCATTTTCAGAAAAAATTTTCAAGATTATTTTTTAGAGCTTCAAAAATGGCTTTTTTACGCTTGTTTACTCCCTTCTGAGACATACCAGTTTTCTCGGCAATTTCACGTTCAGACGCTCCCTCGCTGAACATTGTGATGATAGTCTGGTTCTCCTCGGACAGTTCGCCAATATGCTGCCAGAGTGCCTCCAGCAACATTGCATCCTCTACGATGTCTGCTGTACTCGCTGTGTATGTTGCTGAATCCTGCTGACGATGAACTCCGTCTTGTATGCTGCGAAAACCACCGTTTTCCTCCATTGCTTCAAGAGAAATAGGTGTTCCAGACTTCACATTAGGACATACAGAACAATTACCGTCACAACGGACGAGTTTGCCATTCTCGTTGCTCACCGCACATTTCCTGCTACGCTGCAGTGCTTTCTCTTCTTTCCAGATCGGACGCATCAGCTCACGGTAGAGATGTTCGTCCTCGACCTCCACGAAGTAGACTGCCGTGCGCTTGCCCTCCAACATTATGTAGTAGATTTCGCTGGGATCAATCCCCACCTTTTCGGCATACTCCTTGTCCATTTCAATCGGAACTCTGTACTTCTTTTCGTTGTTTGTCATGATCTTGTCCTTTCTGCCGGATACAGAAAAGGCAAAAGGGTATAAAAAACAGGAGTCGGCGAGATGCCTACTCCTGTGTTACCGAAAAAGAGGTACAGCAAGGGAAGGCTATCTCAAATTCAGCATATCGGTTGATACCGATAAAATCTGTTTGAAATATCCCTATGCCCTGAGCTGTACACACTCCGGCGTAAATTTATTTTGTTGGTGAGGATAACTCACTTTTTATTTTGAAATCAGTTTTGTTGGGAAGCCTACAAATCTCTCACGTTTTAATAGTACACATTTTTTCAAAAGCTATTGCAAAACTTGTCGTTTTGTGTTATAATTGAAATGTATATCATGAGTAATGTGTACTTCCACTCCACCTACTTATAAGCTTATACTTAATAGGGTTGGTGTCAATGTAAATATAGTTAATAGCGTCAATAAGGTGATAAATATGGATAAAACTGATTATCGACTGTGCGGTGGAACATTTTTTGTTTTACTTCTGCAAGCAGTAA